>NZ_MDGW01000135.1:0-6236 GCF_001712525.1 Shigella sp. FC1661 | reverse complement strand
TGCATCGAGAGTCACAGGAAGTAGCTGGGGGCTCTCTGAAGAAGGTAATAGCAGCTTTCCCTCGCGCCATTGTTGTCGCCATTTGAACAACAGATTGGCGTTAATGCCATTTTCAAGAGCAAGTTTTGAGATGGATATCCCGGGTTCACAGGAGGCAGCAACGAGCTGCTGTTTAAATTCGGGAGGATAATTAGGGCAGCCTTTTCGCCTGCCGGGATTCACATTTTTCTGCATATCTGACACTTTGGTTCCCACTACTTATTTGGTGGACACCACTTTGTCTAATTCGTCAGATTCTGACCAGACGGTTCAGGCTGTACGCTTACGGATAAGGTGACGCAACAGAATGCTTCTCTGGTAGAAGAGGCCTCAGCGGCGGCGGTGTCCCTTGAAGAACAGGCGGCACGATTAACTGAGGCGGTGGATGTATTCCGTCTGAACAAACATTCTGTGTCGGCAGAACCTCGCGGAGCGGGTGAACCAGTTAGTTTCGCTACGGTGTGAAAATGTTCAAGGAGGGATCGACAGATCCCTTCACCTTTCAGAACGGCATTGATTTTCGAATAGCGTTAATCATCAACTGGCAACCAGAAGAGAACATCGCATCTACGCGGGTCAGTATTCCAATCGGTTCGCCTGCACCATGTCCCGGAACAGGCAGGGCCACCAGCGTGGCATGACGCAGGTCGTCTTTTACCGCGCCAGAAGGGACAAACCACACGTAGTCGTATTCAACCGTAAGTTGACGAGATAGCGAAGCAGACAGCGTTTCGATACAACCCGAAGGAATTTTACATCCCTGGCTCTGTACTAATGCATCTGAATGCTGGCGTGGCGCAGTGCCTTCTGGTGATACAACGACCGGCCATTCCAGCACTCGGCTTAGCGTTACGTTCTCCTGAAGTAGCGGGTGATTAGGGCGGACAACCAGCTTCAGCGATTCAAGAAACAGCAGTTCGTAATTAAGCCCGGTCATCAGTTCAGGATCTGACATCCGACCAATGCCGATATCGATTTCCCCGGTTTTCAAACCCGCCAGAATCATAGGGTTACTCATTGTCGCAACTTGCAAGGTCGTCTCTTTTTGTTGCTGATGAAACTGACCTATAACCGAAGGTAATATCCCCAGTGCCGCAGTAGGTAGTGCACCAATCCTGACGACATCATTATTAAGACCTTCTTTACGATGAAGCGACTGTCCGGCAGTGTTGATGGCGTCAAGAACTCTGACTGCATGCGTTAAAAATTGTTCGCCGGGTAAGGTAAGTTGCGCCCCCTGACGACCACGCTCAAACAAGCGAGTGCCCGTCAGCTGCTCCAGTTCATTCAATGTCTTAGAGAGCGCAGGTTGACTCAAATTAAGGGTTTCAGCCGCGCGCCCCAAAGTTCCTTGTTGTGCGACAGCTACGAATGTATGAAGGTGGCGCAAACGGATGCGCTGACTAAACAGACTATTTTTTTCCATAAGCGATGTTAAAAACGAAGCGGTGTCGCTGACAAGTGAAGTTGTTTGATTATGATAACTTGATTGCAAAATATAATTAACAATTAAAGCAATTGTGTTACAGCAAAATGGATAATATTGATGTTTTCGCGGCGAGATCACAGTTTGTAAATTCTTCCCGCCAGAGTGAATGCGGTTACCTACACTCCAGATTACTGACCACTGGAGGCAGACACTATGGCGAACAGCATCACGGCGGATGAGATTCGGGAACAGTTTTCGCAGGCAATGTCAGCCATGTACCAGCAAGAAGTTCCGCAGTACGGCACGCTGCTGGAACTGGTAGCTGATGTGAATCTGGCTGTGCTGGAAAACAATCCTCAACTGCACGAAAAAATGGTAAATGCAGACGAGCTGGCGCGACTGAATGTTGAACGTCATGGGGCGATTCGCGTTGGGACTGCACAAGAGCTTGCTACTCTTCGGCGGATGTTTGCCATTATGGGGATGTACCCGGTGAGCTATTACGATCTCTCGCAGGCAGGGGTGCCGGTACATTCGACAGCATTTCGGCCCATTGATGATGCTTCTCTGGCGCGTAATCCCTTCCGCGTTTTTACCTCCTTACTCCGCCTTGAGCTTATCGAGAACGAAATTTTGCGCCAGAAAGCGGCGGAGATTCTGCGTCAGCGCGATATCTTCACCCCACGTTGTCGACAACTGTTAGAGGAATATGAGCAGCAGGGCGGTTTTAACGAAACACAGGCACAGGAATTTGTGCAAGAGGCCCTGGAAACGTTTCGCTGGCACCAGTCAGCAACGGTAGATGAAGAAACCTATCGCGCCTTGCACAACGAACATCGGTTGATTGCTGATGTGGTCTGTTTTCCTGGATGCCATATCAACCACCTGACGCCACGTACGCTGGATATTGACCGGGTGCAGTCGATGATGCCTGAATGCGGAATTGAACCCAAAATTCTCATCGAGGGGCCGCCGCGCCGCGAGGTACCGATTTTACTACGCCAGACCAGCTTTAAAGCACTGGAAGAGACGGTGTTGTTTGCGGGGCAGAAACAGGGCACGCATACCGCGCGCTTTGGTGAAATTGAGCAGCGTGGCGTGGCATTAACGCCGAAAGGGCGACAACTGTATGATGATCTTCTGCGTAACGCTGGAACCGGGCAGGATAATCTCACTCACCAAATGCATTTACAGGAAACCTTCCGCACTTTTCCTGACAGTGAGTTTTTAATGCGTCAGCAAGGGTTGGCATGGTTCCGGTACCGTCTGACGCCTTCGGGTGAGGCGCATCGTCAGGCGATTCATCTTGGAGACGATCCACAGCCTTTAATTGAACGTGGTTGGGTAGTGGCGCAACCCATCACCTATGAAGATTTCTTGCCCGTTAGCGCGGCGGGGATCTTCCAGTCAAATCTGGGTAATGAAACGCAGACACGCAGTCACGGTAATGCCAGTCGCGAAGCATTTGAGCAGGCGTTGGGTTGTCCGGTTTTGGATGAGTTCCAGCTTTACCAGGAAGCGGAAGAACGCAGTAAACGTCGCTGTGGTTTGCTTTAAATTCTGACCATCCGCCTTTGCAAAAATTTGCCTGATTTTACAAACGAATCAGGCTCATCCCATCGACATAAAAAAAATGCCGATTTATGCATATTCTCTCAGTTCAACAATTGGATTATTAATAAATATTGTCTAGAGTGAGCGGTCATAAATAAGCACTTTCTTGCCGCTGAAAACGACCAGCGCGGGACCATTCACAACACCAGAAGGACTCACTTTCAGGTATGGATCGTAGACGATTTATTAAAGGTTCAATGGCTATGGCCGCCGTGTGCGGTACCAGCGGCATTGCTTCTCTTTTTTCTCAGGCGGCATTCGCGGCAGATTCTGATATTGCCGACGGGCAAACCCAGCGTTTTGACTTCTCCATTCTACAGTCAATGGCGCACGACTTAGCGCAAACAGCGTGGCGTGGTGCGCCTCGTCCGTTACCTGACACGCTGGCGACAATGACGCCGCAGGCTTATAACAGTATTCAATACGACGCCGAAAAATCGCTCTGGCATAACGTTGAGAACCGTCAACTGGACGCTCAGTTCTTCCATATGGGAATGGGATTCCGTCGCCGCGTTCGTATGTTTTCTGTAGATCCAGCAACACATCTGGCGCGTGAAATTCACTTTCGCCCGGAGTTGTTCAAATACAACGATGCGGGTGTTGATACAAAACAATTAGAAGGGCAAAGCGATCTCGGCTTTGCCGGTTTTCGCGTGTTTAAAGCCCCCGAACTGGCGCGCCGTGATGTAGTATCATTTCTCGCGCGAGTTATTTCCGCGCCGTTGATGATACATATCAATACGGTTTGTCGGCCCGCGGCCTGGCGATCGACACTTACACCGACAGTAAAGAAGAGTTCCCCGACTTTACCGCCTTCTGGTTTGATACGGTAAAACCGGGGGCAACTACCTTTACCGTTTATGCGTTGCTCGATAGCGCCAGCATTACTGGTGCCTATAAGTTCACTATCCATTGTGAGAAAAGTCAGGTGATTATGGATGTGGAAAATCACCTGTATGCGCGCAAAGACATTAAACAGCTGGGCATTGCGCCGATGACCAGTATGTTCAGCTGCGGTACTAATGAACGTCGGATGTGCGATACAATTCATCCGCAAATTCATGACTCTGATCGTCTGTCCATGTGGCGGGGCAACGGCGAGTGGATTTGCCGTCCGCTGAATAATCCGCAAAAATTGCAGTTCAATGCTTACACCGACAACAACCCGAAAGGGTTTGGTTTATTGCAACTGGATCGTGACTTCTCCCATTATCAGGACATTATGGGCTGGTATAACAAACGCCCAAGTCTGTGGCTGGAACCGCGTAACAAGTGGGGTAAGGGCACCATCGGCCTGATGGAAATCCCAACAACGGGCGAAACGCTGGATAACATTGTCTGTTTCTGGCAGCCAGAAAAAGCTGTAAAAGCAGGTGATGAGTTTGCATTCCAGTATCGTCTGTACTGGAGTGCGCAACCGCCTGTTCATTGCCCATTAGCGCGCGTTATGGCGACGCGTACCGGCATGGGCGGTTTCCCGGAAGGTTGGGCGCCAGGTGAACACTATCCCGAAAAATGGGCGCGTCGTTTTGCCGTCGATTTCGTTGGTGGTGATCTGAAAGCTGCCGCGCCAAAAGGCATTGAGCCGGTGATTACGCTTTCCAGTGGGGAAGCGAAGCAAATCGAAATTCTCTATATTGAACCCATCGATGGTTATCGTATTCAGTTTGACTGGTATCCGACTTCGGACTCCACTGATCCGGTCGATATGCGGATGTATCTACGTTGTCAGGGGGACGCTATCAGTGAAACATGGCTGTATCAGTATTTCCCGCCAGCGTCGGATAAACGTCAGTATGTTGACGACCGCGTGATGAGTTAATCGTTTTTTCTTCGGCACCTTCTTCGGGAGGTGCCGTCTGGTTAAACACGATCCCGCTCGCATTTTTCCCTAAGTTAAATGAGTAATCTGATGGTGTGTATTTCAGATACACCTTGTCAGCCACTAACAGGGAGTGCGTATGTTTCCAGAATACCGAGATTTAATATCCCGTCTGAAAAACGAAAATCCTCGCTTTATGTCCTTGTTCGATAAACACAATAAACTTGATCATGAAATTGCCAGAAAGGAAGGTTTCGACGGTCGAGGGTACAATGCGGAAGTGGTCCGCATGAAAAAACAAAAGCTACAGTTAAAAGATGAGATGCTCAAAATCCTGCAGCAGGAGAGCGTCAAAGGGGTGTAAACTTTCCTAAGCCGCCAGCCAGGCGGCTTTTTTAACAACAGCATGGATTGACTGGAGATAAGATGACTGAAACGATAAAAGTAAGCGAATCACTTGAATTACATGCTGTTGCGGAAAGTCACGTCACACCTCTTTATCAGTTAATCTGTAAAAATAAAACCTGGTTACAGCAGTCGCTAAACTGGCCGCAGTTCGTTCAGAGTGAAGAGGACACGCGAAAAACGGTGCAGGGTAATGTGATGTTGCATCAACGCGGCTATGCCAAAATGTTCATGATTTTCAAAGAAGATGAACTTATCGGCGTTATCTCGTTTAATCGTATTGAACCACTGAATAAAACTGCTGAAATCGGCTACTGGCTGGACGAATCTCATCAGGGGCAGGGGATCATTTCTCAGGCGCTGCAGGCATTGATTCATCATTACGCTCAGTCTGGTGAACTTAGACGCTTCGTGATCAAATGTCGGGTGGACAATCCGCAAAGCAACCAGGTCGCTTTGCGCAATGGTTTTATCCTTGAAGGTTGCCTGAAACAGGCTGAGTTCCTGAATGATGCCTATGATGATGTGAACTTATACGCGCGTATTATCGATTCATAATAACCCTGCCAGCGGCGTTCGCGTAATGCGCTCCTCGCCGTTAATGACTTTTGGACCACGGACATGAACCGTGTCGCCATCAAAGGCTTCAACGACGGCGTGGTCGGTTAACTCCACATGGTTTTCAATTATCACCGCACCTGAAATACGGCTCTCACCTTGTATTACAACGTGCTCGTCGAGCAGAATCGGTTCACCACGTACCACGGCATTTCCGCCAATCAAGACATGATGTTTTAACACACAATTACCTTCCACAATGGCATATTCGTAAGCGTGCAGCAAGAACCGTATTGACGGGGATGTGTTATTCAGTCGGCAGTGCTACGCGCCAGGGGAGCAGTTCGCCGACCCGGTTTATCGGCCAGT
>NZ_MDGW01000134.1:0-6284 GCF_001712525.1 Shigella sp. FC1661 | reverse complement strand
GGCGCACGTCTTCGGTGAACGCACTCTGGCCACACTGGAGCGTCTTCTGAGCCTGCTGTCGGCCTTTGAGGTCGTGGTATGGATGACGGATGGCTGGCCGCTGTATGAATCACGCCTGAAGGGAAAGCTGCACGTTATCAGCAAGCGTTACACTCAGCGCATTGAGCGACATAATCTGAATCTGAGACAACATCTGGCAAGGCTGGGACGGAAGTCACTGTCGTTCTCAAAATCGGTGGAGCTGCATGACAAGGTCATCGGGCATTATCTGAACATAAAACACTATCAGTAAGTTGGCAGCATTACCCAAGGTAATTACTCAAATCTCCACGCAATATTCATGCCGACACCATAATTTCGTCCGGGCGAAGGTTCGTAATATCGCCCGTTTGACTCATTGACAATGACAGAACCAACGTATTCTTTATCGAATAAATTATCGACACGACCAAATAAATCCACAGTTAAATTGTGGTAATTGTATTTATACCCGGTGAATAAGCCGACGAGAGTATAAGACGGCGCTTTTGCCGTATTTTCATCATCTGCCATAATATCGCCCATATAACGCGCTTCCGTGCCTGCATACCAACCATCTTCCGGTACATAACCTATCGACGCAAAGCCCATATTACGGGCGATCCCTGGCATCCGATTACCGTTACAATCCTGTTCATTGCAAACATTGCTGCGATAGGTCGCATCAAGCCAGGCCCAGGACGCGTTTACGCGAAAATCTCCTGCGAAACGTTGATCCCATGCCAGTTCAGCGCCTTGACGACGGGTCTTTCCGGCATTTTTGTAAGTCGTACGCCCACCGCTACTGCTATCGACAACAATTTCATCATCAGTGTCGGTCTGAAACAATGCGAGACTAAGCAGCCCATCACCAATACGCGTTTTACTGCCGATCTCAATTGTATCGTTGGTGGATGGTTTTAAACCAAAGTTCATACCGCTTTGCCCATCAGCACGATAAGACAGCTCATTAATCGTCGGCGTTTCAAAACCTCGCCCGGCTGCCAGATAGATATTCCAGGCATCGGTCATTGCATATTTTAACGAACCGGCAGGTAGCCATTTATGATAACTGGCATCACCGCTGTCATCGCCGTTACCCGGAGTAACGTAATGGTCGTTGGAATCAAACCACACGGAGCTGTAGCGCACGCCAGCATCCAGCGACAGTTTTTCGCTCAGCTGCCACTGCGTCTGTAAATAGGGATCGATGTTCCACATCAGATTGCGTTCGTCGCGACGCAACTCACCTTTTTGCCCGTACTCCGGCATGCCGCTATTCAGGCGGAAGTTATTGTAGCCCTTGCGGTTTTCACTCATGTTTTCGTAGTTCAGGCCGGTAGTGAACGTGACCGGAACGCCCAGTTCACCACGGTGTGTCCAGCGGCTGTCTATCCCCTGGTAATGGCGTTGCAGGGTAATCACGCCGCCCGCATGTGACGGGTTAAGTTGTGGTGCCATGGGTATTGACTGGTACTGGGTCGTTTCTCGCTCTCCGGCATACATCATCACACTCATATCATCTTGCGCGCTCAGGCTACGCTCATAGCGCAACCCAGCCTGAGTTTGCTTGATGGTTTTTCGCGTGTCGTACTGTTCTGCACGAAGCGCTTGTTGTGGATTAGCCTTCCATTCTGCTTTGGTTAGCCCACCTGGGTCATCTGCTTTGATATCCACACTATTGAAAATCAGACTTAATTTGCTGGCTTCATCAATGCGTACGCCCAGTTTGGCATTGGCTAAATTTTTCTGTGCGCCACTATGGTCACGATAGCCGTGGGTCGTAAAACGCGTGGTTGAGACGGTGTAATCGACATCGCCAGGCTGTGTGCCGTCTCCCGTTGCGCCCGTTGCTTTCAGCCCATAGCGCCAGCTGCCAAAACTGCCGTAGTAACTACTGGCTTCAATGGTTGGTGGCTGTTGTCCGGTCTGGGTGGTGACATTCATTACCCCACCAGACGCGTTGCCATACAGGGCAGAGAAGGGGCCACGCAGCACTTCCACATTTTGCACACTGCTTAAATTGATGTTGGATGTTTGCCCTTGCCCGTCGGGCATGGTGGCGGGAATACCGTCCACATACAGGCGAATACCGCGAATACCGTAAGTGGAGCGGGAGCCAAATCCGCGAATCGACAGCTGTAAATCTTGCGCATAGTTCTGCCGGTTTTGTACCTGCAAACCAGGCACGCCGGTCAGTGATTCGGACAAGTTAATGCGCGGTGTTGCCAGGCGCATCTCCTCGCCATCCACCACGCTTACTGCTGCTGGGGTATCCAGTTCTGAAACCACCTGCGGTGCGGCACTGACAATCATAGTCTGTTCATCAGCGGCAAAAACAACGGGGGAAAGGACAAGCAGTGCGGGCAAAACGGTCTGTCGGACGGAAAAAATCTTCATGAAAAAAGCCAGGTTAAGAATGGGAAAACGCTGTCATGGTAATAAAATTGTAAACTTATGGAAAACGAAACGGCACGATACGTTAATTAATTGAGAAAATTGTAGTCGTAACGGCAAGAAATGCTCCACATTTGAGAAAATAATGATTACCATTCCCATTTATAACAAGAGCGTGACGATGATTACGCTTAGCGAAGCATTGTGAAGCAGCAAAAATATTGGTTCATCAAAGGGAGTCGTCATGCATTTACGTCATCTGTTTTCATCGCGCCTGCGTGGTTCATTACTGTTAGGTTCATTGCTTGTTGCTTCATCATTCAGTACGCAGGCCGCAGAAGAAATGCTGCGTAAAGCGGTAGGTAAAGGTGCCTACGAAATGGCTTATAGCCAGCAAGAAAACGCGCTGTGGCTCGCCACTTCGCAAAGCCGCAAACTGGATAAAGGTGGCGTGGTTTATCGTCTTGATCCGGTCACTCTGGAAGTGACGCAGGCGATCCATAACGATCTCAAGCCGTTTGGTGCCACCATCAATAACACGACTCAGACGTTGTGGTTTGGTAACACCGTAAACAGCGCGGTCACGGCGATAGATGCCAAAACGGGCGAAGTGAAAGGCCGTCTGGTGCTGGATGATCGTAAGCGCACGGAAGAGGTGCGCCCGCTGCAACCGCGTGAGCTGGTAGCTGATGATGCCACGAACACCGTTTACATCAGTGGTATTGGTAAAGAGAGCGTGATTTGGGTCGTTGATGGCGAGAATATCAAACTGAAAACCGCCATCCAGAACACCGGTAAAATGAGTACCGGTCTGGCGCTTGATAGCAAAGGCAAACGTCTTTACACCACTAACGCTGACGGCGAATTGATTACCATCGACACCGCCGACAATAAAATCCTCAGCCGTAAAAAGCTGCTGGATGACGGCAAAGAGCACTTCTTTATCAACATCAGCCTTGATACCGCCAGGCAGCGTGCATTTATCACCGATTCTAAAGCGGCAGAAGTGTTAGTGGTCGATACCCGTAATGGCAATATTCTGGCGAAGGTTGCGGCACCGGAATCACTGGCTGTGCTGTTTAACCCCGCGCGTAATGAAGCCTACGTAACGCATCGTCAGGCAGGTAAAGTCAGTGTGATTGACGCGAAAAGCTATAAAGTGGTGAAAACGTTCGATACGCCGACTCATCCAAACAGCCTGGCGCTGTCTGCCGATGGCAAAACGCTGTATGTCAGTGTGAAACAAAAATCCACTAAACAGCAGGAAGCTACCCAGCCAGACGATGTGATTCGTATTGCGCTGTAATAGATATGGCGAGGGTGAAAACGGTGAGACTTGCCTGCCTTTTATCACGGCGTATCCGGCACTTTCGTCAGTAATCTGAATTTGCCCGGCACGTAGCCGGGCAATTTTGCAATTAACTCGCCGTTTCAGGCTTAAACACAATTTCCTGTTTTTCTTCATCTTCCTCGACGACTGGCGCAGTGCTGTGAATTTCAGCAACGCGTTTGCGCACACCAAACCAGCCTATAACCAGCAGAATACCGATAATCGGCAGCGCCGCGATAGTATAAGTCCCGTTCGGGTAATCGAACGCCATCAGCACAAGGACACTCAGTAAAAACAGTAATGTCAGCCAGGAAGTGAAGGGCGCGCCAGGCAGTTTAAAACTGACATCCGCTGCTTTGCCTTCTTTAATCGCTTTACGCAGGCGCATCTGGCACACGATGATAAACGCCCATGAAGCGATGATTCCCAGCGACGCGAAGTTCAACACAATCTCAAATACGCGCGACGGCACCAGATAGTTGAGGAATACGCCGACGACATACACAACCAGTGTCGCTAGAATCCCGGCATACGGCACATGCTGACGACTCATTTTCGCCATAAAACTCGGTGCGGAACCGCCCATCGCCATTGAGCGCAGAATACGTCCGGTGCAGTACAGACCTGAGTTCAGGCTGGAGAGGGCAGCGGTCAGCACCACAATGTTCATAATGCTGCCGATATATGGCACACCCAGTTTAGAGAAAAACGTCACGAACGGACTTTGCCCCGCCTGATACGCGCTCTACGGCAATAACATAACCAGCAACACCACGGAGCCGACGTAAAACAGGCCAATACGCCAAATCACACTGTTAATGGCTTTAGGCACCATGGTCTGCGGATCTTTACATTCTCCGGCAGCTGTACCCACCATTTCAATGGAGGCAAAAGCAAACACTACGCCCTGAATCAACACCAGCGCAGGCAGCAAACCGTGGGGGAAGAAGCCGCCATTATCGGTGATTAAATGAAAGCCAGTGGTGTTGCCATCCAGCGGCTGACCACTACCGAGGAACACTGTACCCACGACCAAAAAGGTCACAATGGCGAGCACTTTAATAAGCGCAAACCAGAACTCCATCTCCGCAAACCATTTCACACCGATCATATTCATGGTGCCAACGATGGTAAGTGCAGCGAGCGCAAAGACCCACTGCGGCACGCCGCCAAACGCACCCCAGTAATGCATATACAGAGCGACGGCGGTAATATCAACAATCCCCGTCATCGCCCAGTTGATGAAGTACATCCAGCCAGCAACATAAGCGGCTTTCTCACCCAAAAACTCACGGGCATAAGAGACAAAACTGCCACTGGAAGGGCGGTGTAGCACCAGCTCACCCAATGCACGCAGAATAAAAAACGAAAACAAGCCACAAATTAAATAAACCAGTGCCAGTGCTGGACCCGCCATTTGCAGTCGGGCTCCTGCACCTAAAAACAAGCCGGTGCCAATCGCGCCGCCAATGGCGATCATCTGTACCTGGCGATTGCCCATCGCTTTGTGATACCCCTCTTCGTGGGCATTAAGCCAGCGGCGTTTCGCGGCGTGTTGATCTGAAGTGTCGGTGTCGTGTTTACTCATTGCTCTCCCTGATTGCTTTAATGAAAAAGTCATATAAGTTGCCATGAACAATGTTTATTTATCCTGGCGATGATAGTTATCACCATTATTCTTTATGGGTATAAAACTATCGGCGCAGCATCCTACCCGTTATCGATATACGATGCAAAACATCCCCTTACAATCCTGAAGGGGATTCATACAACTGACGAAAAAATGACAAATACTTTTGCTGGTTAACCTGTGTACTGTCCTACACTTAATCCTTAAAAGATTGTGAGGGGCATATGATTAAGGTGTATGGCGTACCCGGATGGGGCTCTACAATCAGTGAGCTGATGCTAACACTGGCTGATATTCCTTATCAGTTCGTTGATGTCAGTGGTTTTGACCACGAGGGAACTTCACGCGAGTTATTGAAAACCCTGAACCCGTTGTGTCAGATTCCGACACTGGCGCTGGAAAATGACGAGATTATGACGGAGACAGCGGCGATTGCATTGATGGTTCTCGATCGTCGCCCGGACCTTGCGCCACCGGTTGGGCGCGCCGAACGTCAGCAGTTTCAACGGCTATTGGTCTGGCTGGTTGCTAATGTCTATCCAACATTCACTTTCGCCGATTACCCTGAGCGTTGGGCTCCTGACGCACCTGAACAGTTAAAGAAGAATGTTATTGAATATCGTAAATCGCTTTATATCTGGCTGAATTCACAATTGACCGCTGAACCTTATGCGTTTGGTGAGCAACTAACGCTGGGTAATGCTGCCAACTTACTGATTTAGTGTATGATGGTGATTTTAAGGTGCTTGCGTGGCTTCCATTTCCATCAGATGTCCTTCCTGCTCCGCTACTGAAGGCGTGGTGCGTAACGGCAAAAGCACTGCCGGACATCAGCGCTATCTCTGCTCTCATTGCCGTAAAACATGGCAACTACAGTTCACTTACACCGCCTCTCAGCCCGGTACGCAC
>NZ_MDGW01000144.1:0-34389 GCF_001712525.1 Shigella sp. FC1661 | reverse complement strand
TTTGCCGTTACGCACCACGCCTTCAGTAGCGGAGCAGGAAGGACATCTGATGGAAATGGAAGCCACGCAAGCACCTTAAAATCACCATCATACACTAAATCAGTAAGTTGGCAGCATTACCTATCTGTTTATTCTATGAATGCCCCATGGTTTATTCCCGGTATTGATTTCTCTGACCACCTGAATTATTGGCAACACGATATTCCCGCCGTAATGATTACTGACACCGCTTTTTATCGTAATAAACAATACCACTTGCCCGGTGATACAGCAGACAGATTGAATTATCAGAAAATGGCTCAGATGGTGTTATAACCTTGTTACACAACAGTAAATAATAAAAATTTCTCGAGGCGGGTCCAGAAACAGCGACATGTACATTTTATTTTCCCTCGTCTGTTTTAAGATGCGAAACATAAAATTCAATGGAGGAAAAATAAATGGGAATGATTGGTTATTTTGCAGAAATTGACTCAGAAAAGATTAACCAACTGCTTGAGTCTACTGAAAAACCTTTGATGGATAATATACATGACACGCTTTCAGGATTACGCCGACTGGATATTGATAAACGCTGGGATTTTTTACACTTTGGGCTGACAGGCACCCCTGGTTTTGATCCCGCGAAGAATGATCCGCTGAGTCGTGCCGTGCTTGGTGAACACAGCCTCGAAGATGGCATAGATGGCTTCCTGGGATTGACCTGGAATCAGGAATTAGCCGCGACAATCGACCGACTGGAATCACTGGATCGAAGTAAGCTGCGTAAACAGTTTTCCATTAAGCGACTCAATGAAATGGAGATTTATCCGGGAGTGACCTTTTCAGAAGAGTTAGAGGGGCAACTCTTTGCCTCGATCATGCTTGATATGGAAAAGCTGATTAGCGCGTATCGACGTATGCTGCGACAAGGGAATCATGCGCTGACGGTTATTGTTCGGTGATGGTGTCAGAGCGCCAAAAAAAACCGCCGAACATGTCGGCGGCTTTCTGACTTACAAACTAACAGATTACATCAGCGGCATTGCTAACCGCACAATACTAATCAGCGGTTGTGGCCATACACCCAGCACCAGTACCAACAGTGCAGAAATCAGCACCACGATACCGCCCGCGCTGTACTGCCAGTTTGACGGTGCATCGCGACCCGGTTGTTCCGGTGCGTGCAGGTACAGGCTCACCGCCACGCGCAGGTAGTAGTAGAGGCCGATTGCCGAACCGACAACCACGGCACCCACCAGCCACCACAAGTGTGCCTGGACACCGACCGCCAGCACGTAGAACTTACCGATAAAGCCCAGCGTCATCGGGATACCGGCCAGAGACAGCATCATCACCGTCATCACTGCCGCGAGGATCGGACGATGCCAGAACAGACCGCGGTAAGAGAACAGGGAATCAGCATCCGGGCCACGATACGGGCTGGACATCAGGCTGACCACGCCGAACGCGCCGAGGCTGCTGAACAGATAACCGGCCAGGTAACCCCCTACCGCTTCCATCGACATCTCGCCGGTTTGCAGCGCAATCAGCGCCACCAGCAGATAGCCGAGGTGAGAGATAGATGAGTAACCGAGCAGACGTTTGATGTTGGTCTGGCTCAACGCCATCAGGTTACCGAAGATGATGGAGGCAAAGGCGATAATCGCCAGTACTACGCGAATCGCTTCGCTGTCACCCACCGGTGCATAGAGGAACAGACGCATCACCACACCGAAGATAGCGATTTTGCTCGCCGTCGCCAGGAAAGTGGAAACCGGCGCAGGCGCGCCTTGGTATACGTCTGGCGTCCACAGGTGGAACGGCACCAGAGAGAGTTTGAAGCCGAGGCCAACAATCATCATGCCGAAACCTGCCAGCAACAGCGGCTCGTTGAGCATACCGTCGCCGAGGTTTTTACCCAGCGCGACAAACGACAGGTCGCCAGACTGCGCATACACCAGCGCCATACCGAACAGCAGGAAAGAAGACGCTGCGGCAGAAAGGATGGTGTATTTGATACTGGCTTCCAGCGAACGTTTCTGGCGGAAAGCGTAACCGACCAGGCCAAACAGCGGCAAAGAGATCAGTTCAATACCGAGGAACAGAGACGCCAGATGGTTTGCATTCGCCAGCAGGATCCCGCCCAGCGCGGCAATTAACACCAACAGGTAGAACTCATCCTTGTTGTCGTTATAGCCTTCAAGCCACGGGTAGGCGAAAGTACAGGTGGCGAGGCTCGCCAACAATACCAGCCCGGTGTAAAGCATGGCGAAACCATCAACGCGCATCAGCGGCGTAACGTCCATAGCGCCCGCCTGGCCAACAAACCAGAGCGAAACCAGCGCCGCGTTAAGCCCAATAACCGAGAGCGTAGCGTTGAGGAAATGATTGCGTCGCCACGCAATGGAGAGCATCACAACCACCACCGTTAAGCCGACGATCAGCAACGGTAGCAGTGCGATCAGGTTTTGTGGAGTTATTGTCATGGCGATTTACGGCCTTGTAGTAGTAACGGAATTAACAAACCACTGCTGGATATTGCCAATCGCGGAGTGCGAGGTATCCAGAATCGGCTGCGGATAGAAGCCCAGCAGTACCAGCAGCACCACCAGCAACAGGATCATAAACAGCTCACGCAGCGACATCCCTGGCAGTTCCTGGCTGGCAATCTGGCTTTTCGCTTTACCGAAGTAAGCGCGATGCAACATCGCCAGCGAATAAACAGATGCAAAGACCAGCCCAAAGGTAGAGATAACGGTAATCACCGGGACAACCTGGAAGCTGCCGAACAGAATCATAAATTCGCCGACGAAGTTACCGGTGCCAGGCATCCCAAGCGTTGCCACCGCAAAGAACAGCGACAATGCTGGCAGCCATTTCATCTTGCTCCACAGACCGCCCATCATGCGCATGTCGCGGGTATGGATACGTTCATAAAGCTGACCACAAAGAATAAACAGACCCGCCGCCGACAAACCGTGCGCAATCATCTGGATTACCGCGCCCTGGTAGGCCAACTGGCTGCCGGTGTAGATAGCAATCAGCACGAAGCCCATGTGGGAAACCGAGGTGTAGGCGATCAGACGTTTGATATCGGTCTGGGCGAAGGCCATCCACGCACCGTAGAAGATGCCGATAACACCCAGCCACATAGCAATTGGCGCGAACTCTGCCGACGCGTTCGGGAACAGCGGCAGGGAGAAACGCAGCAAACCGTAAGCGGCAGTTTTCAGCAAGATCCCCGCGAGGTCAACGGAACCGGCGGTCGGAGCCTGGGAGTGCGCATCCGGCAGCCAGCCATGCAGCGGAACCACCGGCATTTTGACTGCGAAGGCGATGAAGAAGCCCAGCATTAACAGGTATTCCACACCACTGGACATTGGCGTATTCAGCAGCTCTTCATAGTTGAAGGTCCAGACGCCGGTCGCATTGTAGTGAACAAAAACCAGCGCCAGGATGGCAATCAACATCACCAGGCCACTCGCCTGGGTGTAAATGAAGAACTTGGTTGCCGCCGTGATACGCGTTTTACCGTCAGAGGCTTTATGCCCCCACAGTGCGATCAGGAAGTACATCGGCACCAGCATCATTTCCCAGAAGAAGAAGAACAGGAACATGTCGATGGCAAGGAACACGCCGATAACGCCGCCCAGGATCCACATCAGGTTGAGGTGGAAGAAGCCCTGATATTTTTCGATCTCTTTCCACGAACAGAGTACCGCCAGCACACCGAGCAGACCGGTCAGCACGACCATCAGCAGCGACAGACCGTCAATGGCGAGATGAATAGAGATACCAAAACGCGGGATCCACGGCATGTCGAATTCAGACTGCCACTGCGGAATTCCGGCGGATTGCGTCAGTGAATAACCGCCCTGCAACCACAGTTGCAGCGACAGCGCCAGCGTCAATCCCATGGTGATCAGCGCGATCCAGCGTGGCACCTTGACGTCAAAGCGTTCGGTCTGCCAGCACAGGAAGCCGCCAATAAAGGGAATTAATATTAGCCAGGGTAGTAACATGGCGATCTTTATTCCTTGTAAAAGTCCCGTCAGGACCGGATTTTCAACGAATTCTCACGACAGAAAATTCTCTTCGGACTGGGGGTAGTGTCGGATGCGCCGCGAAGGCAGCTTATCCGACCTACGTTCTTATATGCCCAGGGGCAATCCCACAATCCTTAACTCAACGCAGTACCATCAACAGTGCCAGCACCACGACCGCACCGATGCTCATGGATGCCACATACCAGCGCAGATAACCGTTCTCGCTTAACAGCAGGCCTTTACCTGCAAAGCGGGAAAGAACCGCCGGAATGTTCATCATTGAGTTCAGCGGATCGCGTTTCAGCAACCAGGCAATACCCAGGAACGGCTTGACGAACACTTTGTCGTACAGCCAGTCAAAGCCCCAGGCGTTGTACCACCAGGTGCCCAGCAGACGGCCCGGCGCACTGTTGGCAATGGAGGTCACCAGAGTACGTTTACCCTGCCACAGCCAGGCTGCCAGCAGAATACCGACCACCGCGACCACGCCAGAGGTAATTTCCAGGGTCAACATGCTGCCGTGCGCCAGTTCCGTCGTTTGCGGAAGCACGCTCTGCAGCGGCGGTACAATCAGTGCGCCAACGAAGGTGGAAAGGATCAGCAGCACAATCAGCGGCAGGCTGTGAGTTACCCCTTTCACGGCGTGAGCGTGAATTTGTTCTTTTCCGTGGAAGACGATGAAAATCATACGGAAGGTGTAGAGCGAGGTCATAAACGCACCGACCAGACCTGCCACCATCAGATTGATATGACCATTCGCCATCGCACCCGCGAGGATCTCATCCTTACTGAAGAAGCCCGCAGTGACCAGCGGTAGTGCCGACAGTGCTGCGCCGCCCACCAGGAAGCAGAAATAAACCAGCGGAATAGATTTACGCAGACCGCCCATCTTGAAGATGTTCTGTTCGTGATGGCAGGCCAGAATGACGGAACCGGATGCCAGGAACAGCAGCGCTTTAAAGAACGCGTGAGTCATCAAGTGGAAAATCGCCGCATCCCATGCCTGCACGCCAAGCGCGAGGAACATGTAGCCAATCTGGCTCATGGTAGAGTAAGCGAGAACACGTTTGATGTCGGTCTGTACCAGCGCGGCAAAACCGGCCAGCAGCAGCGTAACCGCCCCGACAATGCCCACCAGATGCAGAATTTCCGGCGTCATCAGGAACAGGCCGTGGGTACGGGCGATCAGGTAGACACCCGCGGTTACCATGGTTGCGGCGTGGATCAGCGCGGAGACAGGCGTCGGGCCCGCCATCGCGTCGGCAAGCCATGTCTGCAACGGCAACTGCGCAGATTTACCGACCGCACCGCCCAGCAGCATCAGCGTCGCCCACATCAGCATGTTATTGCCGTCAGCAAAGTGCGCTGGTGCCAGTTCCACCATTTCGCGGAAGTTCAGGGTGCCCAGTTCGTTGTAAAGAATGAACAGCGCGAAAGCGAGGAACACGTCACCCACACGGGTCACGACGAACGCTTTCATTGCCGCTGCGCCATTCTTCGGATCGGTGTAATAGAACCCGATCAGCAGATAGGAGCACAGGCCCACGCCTTCCCAGCCGAGGTACATCAGCAGCAGGTTATCGGCGAGAACCAGAACTACCATGCTGGCGATGAACAGGTTGGTGTAGGCGAAGAAGCGAGAGTAGCCCTCTTCACCGCGCATGTACCAGGAGGCGTACATGTGAATAAGGAAACCCACACCAGTGACCACCGAGAGCATGGTCAGCGACAGGCCGTCCAGCACCAGGTTAAAACCGATGTTAAAGTCGCCTACCGACATCCACGTCCACAGCGGCTGGCTGTATGCCTGCTCGCCGTTAGCGAAGAAATCAACGCCGATAAAGGCGGTTACCAGCGCCGCCAGGCCCACAGAGCCAACGCCGACGATCGCCGAAACGTTTTCAGACCAGCGCCCACGGGAGAACGCCAGCAGGACGAAGCCAATCAATGGCAAAATAATAGTTAAGGCAAGCATGTTCATCCGCGCATCTCACTTACTGAATCGATGTTCAGGTTCTGGCGACGACGGTGAAGTTGCAGCAGCAGCGCAAGGCCGATACTCGCTTCTGCCGCCGCGAGGCTGATGGCGAGAATGTACATCACCTGACCGTCGGTCTGACCCCAGTAGCTTCCGGCGACCACAAAGGCCAGCGCGGAGGCGTTAATCATGATTCCAGACCAATCAGCATAAACAGCAGATTGCGACGGATAACCAGACCGGTTAAGCCAAGAACGAATAAGATTGCCGAGAGGATCAATCCATGTTGTAAGGGGATCATGCGTGCTCCTCCGTTTTTCTTTTCGCGCTGTCGTCTTTACGATTGCTCAGCACTTCACCCGCACGCTCTTCACGACCGACGTGGAAGGCCACAACCAGACCCGCGAGCAGCAGCATAGAAGCCAGTTCCACCGCCAGTACGTAAGGCCCGAACAGCGTAATACCCACTGCTTTAGCACTGATTGGCGTACCGTCGATACCCTGATCATTAACACCAAGGATGGCGTAAACAATCACCACCAGCATGATGGCCGACAAAATTGCCGGACCAATCCACACCTGCGGTTTCAGCCACTGGCGTTCCTGTTCGATTTCTGAACCGCCCAGGTTGAGCATCATCACCACGAACACGAACAGCACCATAATGGCACCCGCGTAGACGATAATTTCCAGCGCACCGGCGAAGTAAGCGCCCAGTGAGAAGAACACCCCGGAAATCGCCAGCAGCGAAATAATCAGGTACAGCAGTGCGTGTACCGGATTGGTATGGGTGATCACTCGCAAGGTCGCAAGTATGGCTATCAGGCCACAGATATAAAAAGCGAACTCCATTGCCCCTCTCCTTACGGTAACAGGCTCTTGACGTCGATAGGCTTGGCTTCGTTCTCTGCTTCGCCCTTATCTTTGCCGTCGATTGCCATACCTGCCATCCGGTAGAAGTTATATTCCGGGTATTTGCCCGGACCGGAGATCAGCAGATCCTCTTTTTCGTAAACCAGATCCTGGCGCTTGTATTCCCCCATTTCGAAATCCGGGGTTAACTGAATCGCCGTGGTCGGACAGGCTTCTTCGCACAGACCACAGAAAATGCAGCGTGAGAAGTTGATGCGGAAAAATTCCGGGTACCAGCGACCGTCTTTGGTTTCTGCTTTTTGCAGCGAGATACAGCCGACCGGGCAGGCTACCGCGCAGAGGTTACAGGCTACGCAACGCTCTTCGCCGTCCGGGTCGCGGGTCAGAACGATACGACCACGATAACGGGGCGGCAGATAGACCGGCTCTTCCGGGTACATTCGCGTTTCGCGTTTGGCGAACGCGTGCAGGCCGATCATCCAGATACTACGAACCTGGGTGCCGAAACCTACTAACAATTCTTTTAAGGTCATGGTCTTATTGCCCCTTATTGCGCCTGCCAGAGAATGACAGCCGCCGTTACCAGCAAGTTGATCAGCGTCAGCGGCAGGCAGATTTTCCAGCCGAAGGACATTACCTGGTCATAACGCGGACGCGGTAACGACGCACGAATCAAAATGAACATCATCATAAAGAACGCGGTTTTCAGCGCGAACCAGATGAATGGCGGTAACAACGGGCCTTGCCAGCCACCGAAGAACAGCGTCACCATCAATGCAGAGATGGTCACAATCCCGATGTACTCACCCACGAAGAACAGACCGAACTTCATACCGGAATATTCAATGTGGTAACCATCCGCCAGTTCCTGCTCGGCTTCCGGCTGGTCAAACGGGTGACGGTGACATACCGCCACGCCCGCGATGGCAAAGGTAATAAAACCAAAGAATTGCGGGATAACGTTCCACACATGCGCCTGGCTGTTGACGATGTCGGTCATGTTGAATGAACCGGCCTGCGCCACCACGCCCATCAGGGAAAGCCCGAGGAACACTTCGTAGCTCAGGGTCTGCGCAGAAGCACGCATCGCACCCAGCAACGAGTATTTGTTGTTACTTGACCAGCCCGCAAACAGCACCGCGTAAACCGCCAGACCTGCCATCATCAGGAAGAACAAAATCCCGATGTTCAGGTCGGCAACCACCCAACCCGGACTGACTGGCACAATCGCAAAGGCCAGCAGCAGCGAGGTAAAGGCAATCATCGGTGCCAGGGTAAAGATGACGCGATCCGAGAATTTCGGGATCCAGTCTTCTTTAAAGAACATTTTGATCATGTCCGCAACCAGCTGGAGCGAACCGCCCCAGCCAACACGGTTAGGTCCATAACGGTTCTGGAACAGACCCAGCAGGCGACGTTCGCCAAAGCTCATGAATGCCCCACAGGTGACAACCACCAGCAGGATCACCACCGCTTTGAGGATGGTCAGCAGGATCTCAATCAGTTCCGGTGATATCCAACTCATTGTTGTGCCTCCTTGAGATCCTCAAGATGCGCGCCAGCCAGCACCGGAGCAATGCCGGACATACCCATCGGCAAGCCCACCTGCCCTGCCGTCAGTCCTTCGGCGATTTCAACCGGCAGCGTGACCGTGTTGCCATCGTAACTAAAGGAGACGCGTGTACCTGCGTTCACACCCAACTTCGCGGCATCCGCTGGGTTGAGTTTGATGTACGGCTGCGGCATACGGCTCTGGAAGACCGGAGCACGCTGTGACAATTCATCGCTGCCAAACAGGTGGTAATACGGCGCAATACGCCATTTCCCGTCCTGCGGCTGGAAGCGTACCGGTACGCTGGTGAAGTAATCCAGACCATTCTCGCTGGTTTCAAACAGACGCACGCCCGGATCGCCAAAGCGCAGTTTGCCGCCCACTTCGTCCTGGAATTTGTTCCACGCCTGCGGGGAGTTCCAGCCCGGTGCCCAGGCAAACGGCACTTGCGAACGGTGCGCGGTCGGCTGGTTGTTACCTTCCATCGAGAAGGTGAACATGGTGTCAATATCCTGCGGCTGACGCGGCTCATGAACGCTGATATTGGCGCGCATGGCGGTACGACCGCTGTAACGGTGCGGTTCACGGGCCAGTTTCTGCCCACGAATACGGAATGTCGCATCCGGCGCAGCATCTTTGATACCTGCCAGTTCCGGGATTTTCGCCACAACAGCGTCAATCACATGGTCGAGCTGCGTCCAGTCCACTTCACGGCTCAGCAGGGTGCTGTGCAGCGAGTGCAGCCAGCGCCAGCTTTCCAGCATGACAGTTTTGCTGTCGTAATAAGCCGGATCGTAAACCTGGAAGAAACGTTGGGCGCGACCTTCATTATTAATTACCGTACCGTCGCTTTCAGCAAAGCTGGCGGCGGAAAGTACCAGATGGGCGTTTTCCATGATCGCTGTACGCTGATGGTCAACCACCATCACCAGCGGTGCTTTAGCCAGCGCAGCATTCACGCGGGTAGCAGAAGCGTGACGATGCAGATCGTTTTCCAACACCACCACCGCGTCGGCGCGTCCGGTTTCCAGTTCGGTTAACGCTTCTTCAAGCGAACCGCCACCCATAATGCCCAGCCCCATGCTGTTGACGGAACGGGCAATCATGGTGATACCGACGTCAGCGCCGCGACCTTTCAGGGCTTTCGCGACGTTAGCCGCCGCCTGAATCACCTCTAAGCTACCGGCGTTCGTCCCGGAGATAATCAACGGTTTCTTCGCACCTGCCAGTGCCTGCACGATGACGTCGATTTTGCTTTGCAGCTCAGGTTCGATACCGTCAACCGCTGGTGCAGAGTTATCCAGCGCATGGGCGATGGCAAAACCTAAACGCGCCTGATCTTCAACCGGTGCGCGGTAAGTCCACGCCGCGATATCATCCAGACGGGTGTCATCAACGTTGGTAACAAACAGCGGATGCTTCGCACGTTGACCGATGTTAAGGATTGCCGCAATCTGCCAGTCAGCCACTTTCTGTGCTGCCGCCATTTCGCGCGCTTTACCTTTCACCGCCTGACGCACTGCCAGCGCGACGCGCGCGCCGGTCTGGGTAACGTCTTCGCCCAGCACCAGTACCGCATCGTAAGATTCGATTTCGCGCAGAGCCGGAGTATAAATGCCGCCTTCACGCAGCACTTTCAGCGCCAGTTGCAGACGTTCCTGCTCACCGTGAGCGATACCGGTGTAGAAGTTTTCTTCGCCCACCAGTTCACGCAGTGCAAAGTTGCTTTCCACGCTGGCACGCGGAGAACCAATACCGATCACTTTCTTCGACTGACGCAGAATATCTGCCGCGCCCTGCATTGCCTGTTCGGCGTTGAGGGTAATGAAATCATCGCCACGACGCTGTACTGGCTGACGCGGACGATCCTTCAGGTTGACGTAACCGTAACCGAAACGACCACGGTCGCAGAGGAAGTAGTGGTTTACCGTACCGTTGTAACGGTTTTCGATACGACGCAGTTCGCCGTAACGTTCACCGGGGCTGATGTTACAGCCGATGGAACATTGCTGGCAGATGCTCGGCGCAAACTGCATATCCCATTTACGGTTGTAACGCTCGGAGTGCGTTTTGTCGGTAAATACGCCGGTCGGGCAAATTTCGACCAGGTTACCGGAAAATTCGCTTTCCAGCGTGCCGTCTTCCGGGCGACCGAAGTAGACGTTGTCGTGCGCGCCATAAACGCCCAGATCTGTACCGTCAGCGTAATCTTTGTAGTAACGCACACAGCGATAGCAGGCGATGCAGCGGTTCATTTCGTGAGAGATGAATGGCCCCAAATCCTGATTACGGTGGGTACGTTTGGTGAAACGGTAGCGACGGAAGCTGTGTCCGGTCATCACGGTCATATCCTGAAGATGGCAGTTACCGCCTTCTTCACATACCGGACAGTCGTGCGGGTGGTTGGTCATTAACCACTCGACCACACTTTCACGGAACTGTTTCGCTTCTTCGTCGTCAATGGAAATAAAGGTGCCATCGGAAGCCGGTGTCATACAGGACATCACCAGGCGACCACGCGTGTCTTCCGCGTTTTGGTATTGCTTCACCGCACACTGGCGGCAAGCACCGACGCTTCCCAGCGCCGGATGCCAGCAAAAGTAAGGAATATCAAGGCCCAGAGACAGACAAGCTTCCAGCAGGTTGTCCGCTCCGTTGACCTCGTATTCTTTGCCGTCTACATGAATTGTAGCCATTAGCATGCTTCCAGTTTTCTCGGTCAGGGACCGAGCGTTAATCGAAATTCGGTTACCAGCGCTCTTTCAGCAGGTTCGGCTGAATCCCATTAATCAAATGGGTATTGCTGAACGGCTGTTTGATTCCCGCCTCAAATTCTTCGCGGAAATATTTGATGGCGCTCTGTAACGGCTCCACTGCACCAGGTGCGTGGGCACAGAAAGTTTTACCCGGGCCTAAGAATCGACACAGTTGCTCAAGTGTTTCGATATCGCCCGGCTGGCCTTCGCCACGCTCCAGCGCACGCAGAATTTTCACGCTCCACGGCAGACCGTCGCGGCACGGCGTACACCAGCCGCAGGACTCACGGGCGAAAAACTCTTCCAGGTTACGCACCAGCGACACCATGTTGATCTCATGGTCAACCGCCATCGCCAGCGCCGTACCCAGACGGCTGCCCGCTTTACCGATACTTTCGAATTCCATCGGCAGATCAAGGTGCGCTTCGGTCAGGAAGTCAGTCCCCGCGCCGCCTGGCTGCCAGGCTTTAAATTTCAGACCATCACGCATACCACCGGCGTAATCTTCGAGGATCTCGCGTGCGGTGGTGCCGAACGGCAGTTCCCACAGTCCCGGATTTTTCACCCGACCGGAGAAGCCCATCAGCTTGGTGCCAGCATCTTTACTTTTCGAGATGTTCTGATACCACTCCACGCCGTTAGCGAGGATCGCCGGAACGTTACACAGGGTTTCGACGTTGTTGACACAGGTCGGTTTGCCCCATACGCCGGAGGTTGCCGGGAAGGGGGGTTTCGAGCGTGGGTTAGCACGACGCCCTTCCAGGGAGTTGATTAACGCTGTTTCTTCCCCGCAGATGTAGCGCCCTGCCCCGGTATGGACGAACAGTTCGAAGTCGAAACCTGTTCCCATAATGTTTTTGCCAAGCAAGCCCGCTTCAGTGGCTTCGGCAATGGCGCGGCGCAGATTTACTGCCGCTTCGATATATTCGCCACGCAGGAAGATGTAGCCACGGTAAGCTTTCAGCGCAAACGCGGAGATGAGCATACCTTCCACCAGCAGGTGCGGCAGTTGCTCCATCAACAGGCGGTCTTTATAGGTGCCCGGCTCCATTTCATCGGCGTTACACAGCAGGTAACGGATGTTCATGGATTCGTCTTTCGGCATCAGGCTCCACTTCAGGCCAGTCGAAAAGCCCGCTCCGCCGCGCCCTTTCAGACCAGCGTCTTTTACCTGATTAACGATTTCGTCCGGAGACAGCCCGGTCAGCGCCTTACGCGCCCCTTCGTAACCGTTTTTGCTGCGGTATTCGTCCAGCCACACTGGCTGTTTGTCATCGCGCAGACGCCAGGTCAGCGGATGCGTTTCGGGAGTACGGATAATGTTTTTCATTTATACCGCTCCAGCAGTTCAGGGATCGCTTCCGGGGTCAGATGCGCGTGAGTGTCCTCATCGATCATCATGTTTGGCCCTTTATCACAGTTCCCCAGGCAGCAAGTTGGCAGCAGCGTAAAGCGGCCATCAAATGTCGTTTGCCCTGGTTTGATGTTCAGCTTTTTCTCGAGCGCCGCCTGAATACCCTGATACCCGTTGATATGACAGACCACGCTGTCGCAATAACGGATCACATGGCGACCAACCGGCTGGCGGAAGATCTGACTGTAGAACGTTGCCACACCTTCGACGTCGCTTGCCGGAATACCCAGCACATCGGCGATCGCGTGGATCGCACCATCCGGCACCCAGCCTCGCTGCTTCTGAACGATTTTCAGCGCTTCAATGGACGCCGCACGCGGGTCTTCGTAGTGGTGCATCTCGTGCTCAATCGCTTCACGCTCTGCCGCACTCAGCTCAAAAGCCTCGGTTTGTGGTTGTTGATTCTCGTGCATAATTAGCGGTCCACATCTGACATAACAAAATCGATACTGCCCAGATAAACAATCAGGTCAGACACCAGGCTGCCGCGGATCGCCGCCGGAATTTGCTGCAAATGCGCATAACTCGGCGTGCGGATACGAGT
The DNA here is from genome assembly GCF_001712525.1 of Shigella sp. FC1661. NCBI lineage: Bacteria > Pseudomonadati > Pseudomonadota > Gammaproteobacteria > Enterobacterales > Enterobacteriaceae > Shigella > Shigella sp. FC1661. Next base: position 21,244 of record NZ_MDGW01000144.1, on the reverse strand, counting down.
GCGATAACTGATGGTGCTACCGTCGCTGGTCAGGTAGTAACTGTTGATCCCCTTGGTCGCCTCAATCATCTGGAAAGATTCATTGGCAGGCATCACCGGCCCCCACGACACTTGCAGGAAGTGGGTGATCAGGGTTTCGATATGTTGCAGCGTGCGCTCTTTCGGCGGCGGCGTGGTCAGCGGGTGATCCGCTTTGAACGGGCCTTCCGGCATGTTGTTGAGGCACTGCTCAAGAATGCGCAGACTCTGGCGCAGCTCTTCCACTTTCAGCATTACGCGGGTGTAGCAGTCAGAAACACCACCACCAACCGGGATTTCAAAGTCGAAGTTTTCATAGCCAGAATAAGGACGCGCCTTACGCACGTCGAAGTCGATCCCGGTAGCACGCAGGCCCGCGCCAGTGGTGCCCCACTCCAGCGCCTCTTTCGCGCCATAGGCGGCAACGCCCTGGGAACGACCTTTCAGAATGGTATTTTGCAGCGCCGCTTTCTCGTAAGACGCCAGACGTTTCGGCATCCAGTCGAGGAACTCACGCAGCAGGCGATCCCAGCCGCGCGGCAGGTCGTGCGCTACGCCGCCAATACGGAACCACGCCGGGTGCATACGGAAACCCGTGATCGCTTCCACCAGATCGTAAATTTTCTGACGATCGGTAAAGGCGAAGAACACGGGCGTCATTGCGCCGACGTCCTGAATAAAGGTCGAGATGTACAGCAGGTGGCTGTTGATACGGAACAGTTCGGAGAGCATAACGCGAATGACGTTAACGCGATCCGGCACGGTGATCCCGGCCAGTTTCTCTACCGCCAGCACGTAAGGCATTTCGTTAACGCAGCCGCCGAGGTATTCAATACGGTCGGTATACGGAATGTAGCTGTGCCAGGACTGGCGCTCGCCCATTTTCTCCGCACCACGGTGGTGGTAGCCGATGTCTGGTACGCAGTCGACAATCTCTTCGCCGTCGAGTTGTAAAACGATACGGAAAGCCCCGTGCGCCGACGGGTGGTTCGGACCGAGGTTGAGGAACATGAAGTCCTCGTTTTCGGTGCCGCGCTTCATCCCCCACTCTTCCGGTTTGAAGGTCAGGGCTTCCATCTCCAGATCCTGTTTGGCTTTGGTCAGCTCAAACGGCGAGAATTCGGTAGCGCGCGCCGGGTAATCTTTACGCAGCGGGTGACCTTTCCAGGTTTGCGCATCATGATGCGGCGCAGGTTCGGGTGACCGTCGAAAGTAATGCCAAACAGATCCCAGGTTTCACGCTCATACCAGTTAGCGTTCGGGAACAGTTTGGTGAAGGTCGGTACGTGCAGGTCGTTTTCTGCCAGCGCCACCTTCAGCATGATGTCGCGGTTACGATCGATAGAAATCAGATGGTAGAAAACGGAAAAATCCGCGGCAGGTAACCCTTCGCGGTGTGTGCGCAGACGTTCGTCCATGCCGTGTAAGTCAAACAGCATGACGTAAGGTTTCGGCAGTTTCTTTAAGAAATCGCCAACTTCCAGTAATTGTTCACGCTTGATCCACACAACGGGAACCCCGGTGCGAGTCGCCTGAACAGTAAAGGCATCCGGCCCAAAACGGTTGCGCAGTTCGCCAATTACCGGATCATCAAGATGATCGCGGGTCTGCCAGGCGGGTTCTTGCGCGGTTAAGTCGGTCATATTGTTCACCATTGCAAATGGTCCGTGGTGACTGTCGGCGCAGTAAGCTTCGCGAAATAGATTTAGGAATAAGCGAAGAAAAATCCCTTTGCCGACAGGCGCAAATTAAATCTCGTCAGGTGTACGCAGGTTGGTTACGGCAATGCGTTCACCGCGCTTGCGTTCGCGCTCTGATTGCATATTGGCGCGATAAACGCCCTGATCGCCAACCACCCAGGAGAGCGGACGACGTTCTTTGCCGATAGATTCCTGCAACAGCATCAGTGCCTGCATGTACGCTTCAGGACGCGGCGGGCAGCCCGGGATATACACATCAACCGGGATGAATTTATCGACGCCCTGCACAACGGAATAAATATCGTACATACCACCAGAGTTGGCACAGGCACCCATTGAGATAACCCATTTTGGTTCCAGCATCTGGTCATACAGACGCTGAATAACCGGTGCCATTTTGGTAAAGCAGGTTCCTGCAACCACCATCAGGTCAGCCTGACACGGCGAAGCACGCAATACTTCTGCGCCAAAACGCGCCACGTCATGCACCGCGGTAAACGAAGTCACCATCTCAACGTAACAGCAGGAAAGACCGAAGTTATACGGCCAAATTGAGTTTTTACGACCCCAGTTAACCATGTCATTGAGCTTGCCCATAAACACGTTTTTGTTAACTTCTTGCTCCAGAGGGTCGGTTACGATCTCCTGCTTTTGCAGGGGGTAACGGTCGTTCTCACCGTTGGGATCTATGCGGGTGAGCGTATAATCCATCTTAATGCCTCGCGGTTAGCGTTGACGATTAGCGATACTGTTCGTTTCCGGGTTCATACGCTCGCGGCGTGAACGCGCGGGCGTCCAGTCCAGCGCGCCAATACGCACCAGATAAACCAGACCTGCCAGTAACACAAAAATAAAAATTGCAGCTTCCACAAAGCCTACCCAGCCGCTTTCGCGGATAGAGGTTGACCATGCGAACAGATACAGCGCTTCAACGTCGAAGATAACGAAGAACATGGCCACCAGATAAAACTTGGCGGACAGGCGTAAGCGGGCGGAGCCGACCGAGTCGATACCGGATTCAAACGGCACGTTTTTCGACCTCGCGCGTGCGCGACCGCCTAAAAACCAACCGCCTACCAGCATTAGGCAACACAGGCCAATGGCAACGATAAGAAAGATAGCGAATGCCCAGTGATGAGCGATGACTTCAGTGGATGTTGACATACTCATTGCTTACTCATCAAAAGTAGCGCCAGATTCACTGCTCTTCACAGCAGATGGACGCCACATCGATTCATGGGGAGGAATAAAAAAAACCTTACAATCACTGTAGAAATTCTTTTATACAGCTAATTGATGTGGTCTTTTACTCCTTTCTATAACCTTTTGTCAACTTTAACAAAAGTTTCTTCATATTAGTTTACATAATATCAACACCATTAGCATTTAATGCCCTTTCACCCCAGATCCTTGACGACTCCAGGATAATTAGATGTTGTTGAATCGTGTCCGTTGTGAAGCAATGGAAAAAATACGGGTCTATTTTGACAGGAATTTGTGTCGATTCCTCCCCCCAAAAGAGAGTATTTTCTTGATCTGTGACACGCTTTTGTCATTCCATAACAAAAACGCAGCAACAAATTTACGTATTTTTTAACATCATTGTAGCAGGTGATTTTTTTCAGGCGATTATTTGTGCGTTCGGGACGTGAATCTCTGGAGATTGAAAAATGAACAGTTTTGTACGTTCTGCACTATGCGAGGAAGGATTTTTACTAAAAAAAAGCCGCTGGGGTTTAAAACACCCCCAGCGGCTCGTTTTTTACACTATTGTCTCAGGAATTATCTATCGTCCGTCGATTACTCGATATCCCTTTCAATCAACAATGAATCATCCCCTTCCGGAGCAGACATTGGGCTGTATTGCCACGGATTATGGTAGCTCTCCATCGCCTGATAGATCACCTGGGCCAGCTCATTATTACTGGACGGGTCATAGCACAGCAAATATTCGGTATCAGGTAGCGGCGGTAAGCCATCTACTCCACTCAGCACACGCAGGTCCGGGCTCATCATCTCAACCGGCCTTGCCGTCACGCCAAGACCGGCTTTCACTGCCGCACGAACGGCCGGAAGCGTCGAGGCGACATAAGCCAGTCGCCATGGAATATCTGCTTTATTAAGCGTTGCCAGCACCATATCGCGAAACGGACTTGGATCATCCAGCAATACAAGAGGGATCGGCTCGCCTTTTTGCAATACGTATTCCGCTGCGCAGTACCAGTGTGTTGGCGAGGTACGCAGGTTCAATGCCTTAAACGCTGAAGGACGATGGGTGGTTACCATCAAATCCACTTCCTGGGATTCCAGCATTTCTGCCATATAGGCATTACGTTTAACGCGGACATCCAGCGCTAATTTCGGATAAACCGAACTCACGCGATTTAACAGGAAAGGTAAGATCGTATCGGCAGATTCATCTGAAGCACCGATAGTTAACACGCCCTGAAGATTACTGAACATTAATGATGAGCAGGCCTCATCATTAAAACGCAGGATTTTCCTGGCGTAACCAAGAAGTTGAATGCCATGTTCAGTTAACAGTTTGTTGCGACCGTGACGAGCGAACAGTTCTTTCCCAACGAGTTGTTCCAGACGCTGCATTTGCTGACTTACGGCGGACTGAGTACGACACACAGCGGCAGCTGCGGCAGCAAAAGTGTTCAGATCGGCAACAGCAACAAATGTTCTCAGCAGATCGAGGTCGAGGTTAATTATCGGACGATTTGCACTTATCATATATTATCACTTACTGGCGGCTCATACTGAGCTGGTTAATGCTGTGCACACACAAACAAGCAATTCCATTTGTAATGTGCCTCCCTGGCAGTTTCATCCGGAACCCGGACGAAAGTAAAAATGCATATGAGTTGCACTAAAAAAGCGACTCACATTGTTCCGTTATAATGCCTGAAGTAGATCACAGAATATATCTTCAGGGATCGCATATCTATTAAGTTACTCACTCTTTTCTATTTATGACATGCGCGTGTTTGTATAAATGTAAATGTGAGTCCTTGTTCCACTCTCGTGCAGCATCGCTGGTCATACGCGAACACGTACAAACAGCAATGGTGAGGCGGCATCAAGAGCAGGGATCCGTCATTTATGCGAGCATTTTACCCCAAAAACCTTTTATTTATAAGGGCCATTGCGAATCATCTGATGCAAAGTTATGTTATGTTAGGCAAAGTAATCTTCTATTATTAATAAGCACATCAAAACCTTTTTGAATATTAAATAATAATTAATTAGCATAATCCTCATTCATTAATTCCGCTTAACAATAGTTTCACACCTTGCCCCCATTACGACACCTCGGAAATCATCACGCTGTTAAACTCTCCGTAATGCGGAAATATCATCATCGCGTTTCATTAGTGAATTCTTAAATGAGGCATTTTCACACAATTATCTTACAGATAAAAAAACCAGACTTACAATTAAGAATCAGAATAATTCACTATATAACATTGCATGTGAAGCATATACACCTCGTTATTTTGTCATTATCAAGTTATTAACAGCACAATCGAGCCTTCCCCTCTGGCAAAATCTTATTCTGCAGACCTTCAAAACACCGTCCTGGGGGAGTACATTGTTCTAAGCTGACTTCCACGGCAGGGAGTGGCGATAACAGCAAAAAAGGTCAAGATTCATGTCCCCCATTGAAAAATCCAGCAAATTAGAGAATGTCTGTTATGACATCCGTGGTCCGGTGCTGAAAGAAGCAAAACGCCTGGAAGAAGAAGGTAACAAGGTACTGAAACTGAACATCGGCAACCCAGCCCCGTTCGGTTTTGACGCGCCAGATGAAATCCTCGTTGACGTGATACGCAACCTGCCTACCGCTCAAGGGTATTGCGATTCCAAAGGTCTTTACTCCGCGCGTAAAGCCATCATGCAGCACTACCAGGCTCGTGGCATGCGTGATGTTACCGTGGAAGATATTTACATCGGCAATGGTGTATCGGAGCTTATCGTTCAGGCAATGCAGGCATTGCTGAACAGCGGGGACGAAATGTTGGTTCCTGCACCAGATTACCCACTATGGACCGCGGCGGTTTCGCTTTCCAGCGGTAAAGCGGTGCATTATCTTTGCGATGAATCCTCTGACTGGTTCCCGGACCTCGATGATATTCGCGCTAAAATTACGCCTCGTACGCGTGGGATCGTTATTATCAACCCAAATAACCCAACCGGCGCGGTATATTCCAAAGAGCTTTTAATGGAGATTGTGGAGATTGCACGTCAGCATAATCTCATTATCTTCGCCGATGAAATTTATGACAAAATTCTTTACGACGACGCTGAGCATCACTCAATTGCGCCGCTGGCACCTGACCTGCTGACCATTACCTTTAACGGACTGTCGAAAACGTACCGCGTTGCAGGCTTCCGTCAGGGGTGGATGGTGTTGAACGGGCCGAAAAAACACGCCAAAGGCTACATCGAAGGTCTGGAAATGCTGGCTTCAATGCGCCTGTGTGCTAACGTTCCTGCGCAACACGCCATTCAGACCGCGCTGGGTGGTTATCAGAGCATCAGTGAATTTATTACCCCTGGAGGTCGTCTTTATGAGCAGCGTAACCGCGCGTGGGAACTGATCAACGATATTCCGGGCGTTTCCTGCGTGAAACCTCGTGGTGCGCTGTATATGTTCCCGAAAATCGACGCCAAACGCTTTAACATTCACGACGATCAGAAAATGGTGCTGGATTTCCTGTTGCAGGAAAAAGTTCTGTTGGTGCAAGGGACGGCATTCAACTGGCCGTGGCCGGATCACTTCCGCATTGTCACGCTACCGCGTGTCGATGATATCGAGCTGTCTTTGAGCAAGTTCGCGCGTTTCCTTTCTGGTTATCATCAGCTGTAATCTTAATTTCACTGCCGGAGATTGCATCCGGCAGCGTTATCCCGCCACAATGACCTGATGATGTCATCATACGTAAGGTCACTATGAAACAGAGCCATTTTTTTGCCCATCTCTCCCGCCTGAAACTCATTAACCGCTGGCCGCTAATGCGCAACGTGCTGACGGAAAATGTGTCCGAACACAGTTTGCAGGTAGCGATGGTCGCCCATGCGCTGGCAGCTATCAAAAATCGAAAATTTGGCGGTAATGTCAACGCCGAACGTATCGCTTTACTGGCGATGTACCACGATGCCTCAGAAGTGCTCACCGGCGATCTCCCTACTCCGGTGAAATACTTCAATTCGCAAATCGCTCAGGAGTACAAGGCTATTGAAAAAATCGCTCAGCAAAAACTGGTCGATATGGTTCCGGAAGAGCTGCGGGATATCTTTGCGCCGTTAATTGACGAGCATGCATATAGCGATGAAGAAAAATCGCTGGTGAAACAGGCAGATGCACTGTGTGCATATCTGAAATGTCTGGAAGAACTCGCGGCCGGAAATAATGAATTCTTGCTGGCAAAAACGCGACTGGAAGCGACGCTTGAAGCGCGTCGCAGCCAGGAGATGGACTACTTCATGGAAGTATTTGTTCCCAGCTTCCATCTTTCGCTCGATGAGATTAGCCAGGATTCACCGCTGTAAGCAGCCGGAGTCTGCGTCGCATCAGGCAATAAGCGCCGGATGCGACATCAGGCTCTTGTCAAAACGGAAACAGCATCGGGATCATCACCACACAAACCGCCATCACGATAATGGTGAACGGTACCCCCAACTTCACAAAGTCACTGAAGCTGTAATTTCCCGGACCTAAAACCAGTGTGTTAACAGGTGAAGAAACCGGTGTCATAAAGGCGGCGGATGCTGCCATCGCCACGACCATCGCGAATGGATAAGGCGACACCCCCATCGTTTTGGCAGCAGCCAGCGCAATCGGAGCCATCAACACCGCCGTCGCGGTATTAGAGATAAATAGCCCAATAACCGCCGACAAGACAAACAAACACCCCAGCATCATATGTGGCCCGTAACCACCGCCAATGTCCATCAGCCCTTTCACCGCCAGCGCGACACCTCCCGTTTTCTGTAATGCCACAGCAAACGGCATCATCCCAACGATCAAAATAATGCTCGGCCAGTGAATGGATTTATAGGCGCTTTCAGCATCTATACAGCGGAATTTCCCCATCAGCAGGCAGGCGATGATAGCGGCAACAGGATTAGGAATTTCATCTGTCAGCATTAACGCCACCATTAGCACCAGACAGAAAATGGCATGGGGTGCCTGGCTGTGCGCGGGCGATGCTTCACTCACCTCTTCCGGTAAGTTCAGCGCTACGAAGTCGCGGCCCTGTTTGGCCAGCATACCGATCAGTTTCCAGTTACCCACAACCAGGATGATATCGCCCAGCAGCAGAGGCTCATCCGCCAGCGAACCTTCCAGCGCCACGCCATTGCGCTTTAGCCCCACCACATTCAGTCCGTAGCGGGTACGAAAACCAATTTCGCGCACCGATTTACCAATCAGTTCTGACTCAGGAATTAATGAAATCTCTGCCATGCCCACATCAAGGGCCTGGTCAGAAAAATACTCGCCGCGCAGTACCATCGGCTCCAGCAATTGCTCACTACAAAATTGCCGGAGATCGACATCAGCCGCAGACATATCAATAAGCAAAACGTCACGCGCGCGAAACTCAGAAACCCCATTAACGTTCACGATAACGCGACGAAAACGCCGCCAGCGTTCAACACCGATGACGTTAGCGCCATAACGCTCACGTAATTTGAGATCATCCAGCCGTTGACCAATCATTGCCGATCCGGGGCGAATAGCCAGACGTCGCGCACGCCCGGTCAGTCGATATTCACGGATAAGATCGCGAAAGGTTCGACGCGTCCAGCCTTCGCGCTGCGGGGTCTGGGTATCCCCTTTCAGCATGAAACGCATCACTAACATATACAAAATACCCAGCACCAGCACGACCAGGCCAACAGGTGTTACGCTAAAGAAACTGAAGCCGTGATAGCCTTCACGCAGCAATTCACTGTTGACTACCAGGTTCGGCGGCGTCGCCACCAGCGTCATCATGCCGCTAATCAGCCCGGCAAAACTTAACGGCATCATCAGACGTGACGGCGAAGTTTGCATACGCATGGCAACGCTTAACACCACGGGAATAAAGATAGCGACAACGCCGGTTGAACTCATAAACGCGCCAAGCCCCGCGACGGTCAGCATCAACAAAACCAACATTTTGATTTCACTGTTGCCCGCCACTTTGACCAGCCATGTTCCCATTACGGTGGCAACACCGGTACGGACCAAACCATCGCCAATAATAAACAAGGCGGCAATCAGGACAACGTTAGGATCAGAAAAGCCGGAAAATACTTCGGGGACCGTCAGCGTTCCGCTTAATGCAAACGCGACAATAACAAACAAAGCGACCGCATCCATACGCACTCTGCCCGTCGCAAACAAGACGATGGCAACGGCCAGTAATGAAAGAACCCAAATCAATTCACCGTTCACAACTTATCCTTGTTAATTGAGGGGGATGACTTGATTCTGCCATAAAAAAGCCCCGACGAGACGGGGCTAAATCATGATCAGGTGTTTCACTGAATAATAACATCGCCATTTAGCTGTTTGGTCACAGTAATTTGCTCCAGACTGTGGAGGACCAAATCGACCTCATTCAGGCGCGGGGTATCTGCCGGAGCGTTAACCGCAATGACATGGCAACCCGCCGCCAGGCCAGAAAGCACGCCAGCGGGAGCATCTTCCGCCACCACACACTCCTGCGGCGCAAGCCCCAGCAGCTGCGCACCTAACAGATACGCATCAGGTTCTGGTTTTCCGCGCTTCACTCGCTCAGCGGTTACAAACACCTCTGGTGCGGGAAGCCCAGCTATTTTATGGCGCGCTCGCGCTACCGGCATGGAGCCAGAAGTCACAATGGCCCACGGAATACCTGCTTTATTCAAATGATTGAGTAAGGCGATTGCCCCCGGAAGCGCGGTAATACCTTCGTTTTCCGTGGCCTCGATGTGCTCCAGACGCGTAAACTCGGCGGCAATATCAGCCTCGGATTTGCCCGCCATAAAATGGCGCAAAGAGGTGATCGCCTGTTTACCGTGAATGAAAGCCAGCACCTCTTCCGGCGCTAACCCATGACGTCTGGCCCAGTTGCTCCACGCCCGTTCTACCGCAGGCAGGGAATCCACCAGCGTTCCATCAAGATCAAACAGAAAACCTTTGCACCGCACGCGGGCCTCCTCAGGCGTTGATAATTTGATTAATTTCGTTGGCGCTCAAATGGTACTGACGCGGGCAGGCATGCCACACATTAAGCATGCGCTGATATTTTTCCCACATTGGCGTCTGGGCGTTAAAACCATGAGTCCCAGCGTCAAAATGGGTATAGCGCCCTTCCACATTAACCATAAAGCGGACATAACCGAGGTAACGTGCTTCAGTGGCGGCGTCAAAGCCGAGGAAGGTGACACGACGTTCATCGATGGATTGCTGGTCCTGCAAATTAGACCAGGAAACATGCAACGCATGATACATCTCCATAATGTCGATGATAGTGCGGCAGGTTTCTTCTTTCAGCTCGCCAAACTCGCGATCCAATTCACGCATCTGTAATCCGTAACCACGCTCAATAATTGTTTGCAGGCGACGGTAACGTTCAGCATTTGCCGGATCGAGCATAGTCATCATCTTGTACTGATTAGACAAAATAAGACGTTGCGCGTTGGTCATTTCCATTGTTGACTCCTGTATCACTCTACTACGGTGAAAAAAAAGAAGGCTGAGTATGCCTTCTTTTATATGCGTAATCAGGGGTCAATTACAAATCATCAAGGAAAGTTTTATCCAGTTGTTTGAAGGCGCGCTTAAGCGTGTCAGCTAATGCCTGGTAATCAGGCTTGCCTTCAACGGGTGCCAACACCTGTCCAGACTCCTGCAATTTACCGCGAACTTCATAAAACCAGTTGAGGATAGCAGGGGGTAATGGCGTTACAGAACGCTTGCCCAGCCACCATAATCCCTGCATGGGTAAACTTAAGGCGAACAGCGCAGTGGCAACTGCCGGCCCAAGCTGACCGCCCAGGGCAATCTGCCAGCAGAGAGTAAATACGGCGATCGGCGGCATAAAACGGATCGCATAACGCGTCATCTTGATAACGCGATTTTCGACAAAGACCGGGGCAAGGCGTTTTTCCAGCGGCCACGTCTTTGAGTAATGCTGTCCCCGGCGAAACAAGCTAAAAAAATTAACAGAACGATTATCCGGCGTTGACATGCTTCACCTCAACTTCACATATAAAGATTCAAAAATTTGTGCAAATTCACAACTCAGCGGGACAACATTCAAAACATTTTGTCTTCCATACCCACTATCAGGTATCCTTTAGCAGCCTGAAGGCCTAAGTAGTACATATTCATTGAGTCGTCAAATTCATATACATTATGCCATTGGCTGAAAATTACGCAAAATGGCATAGACTCAAGATATTTCTTCCATCATGCAAAAAAAATTTGCAGTGCATGATGTTAATCATAAATGTCGGTGTCATCATGCGCTACGCTCTATGGCTCCCTGACGTTTTTTTAGCCACGTATCAATTATAGGTACTTCCATGTCGAGTAAGTTAGTACTGGTTCTGAACTGCGGTAGTTCTTCACTGAAATTTGCCATCATCGATGCAGTAAATGGTGAAGAGTACCTTTCTGGTTTAGCCGAATGTTTCCACCTGCCCGAAGCACGTATCAAATGGAAAATGGACGGCAATAAACAGGAAGCGGCTTTAGGTGCAGGCGCCGCTCACAGCGAAGCGCTCAACTTTATCGTTAATACTATTCTGGCACAAAAACCAGAACTGTCTGCGCAGCTGACTGCTATCGGTCACCGTATCGTACACGGCGGCGAAAAGTATACCAGCTCCGTAGTGATCGATGAGTCTGTTATTCAGGGTATCAAAGATGCAGCTTCTTTTGCACCGCTACACAACCCGGCTCACCTGATCGGTATCGAAGAAGCTCTGAAATCTTTCCCACAGCTGAAAGACAAAAACGTTGCTGTATTTGACACCGCGTTCCACCAGACTATGCCGGAAGAGTCTTACCTCTACGCCCTGCCTTACAACCTGTACAAAGAGCACGGCATCCGTCGTTACGGCGCGCACGGCACCAGCCACTTCTATGTAACCCAGGAAGCGGCAAAAATGCTGAACAAACCGGTAGAAGAACTGAACATCATCACCTGCCACCTGGGCAACGGTGGTTCCGTTTCTGCTATCCGCAACGGTAAATGCGTTGACACCTCTATGGGCCTGACCCCGCTGGAAGGTCTGGTCATGGGTACCCGTTCTGGTGATATCGATCCGGCGATCATCTTCCACCTGCACGACACCCTAGGCATGAGCGTTGACGCAATCAACAAACTGCTGACCAAAGAGTCTGGCCTGCTGGGTCTGACCGAAGTGACCAGCGACTGCCGCTATGTTGAAGACAACTACGCGACGAAAGAAGACGCGAAGCGCGCAATGGACGTTTACTGCCACCGCCTGGCGAAATACATCGGTGCCTACACTGCGCTGATGGATGGTCGTCTGGACGCTGTTGTATTCACTGGTGGTATCGGTGAAAATGCCGCGATGGTTCGTGAACTGTCTCTGGGCAAACTGGGCGTGCTGGGCTTTGAAGTTGATCATGAACGCAACCTGGCTGCACGTTTCGGCAAATCTGGTTTCATCAACAAAGAAGGTACCCGTCCTGCGGTGGTTATCCCAACCAACGAAGAACTGGTTATCGCGCAAGACGCGAGCCGCCTGACTGCCTGATTTCACACCGCCAGCTCAGCTGGCGGTGCTGTTTTGTAACCCGCCAAATCGGCGGTAACGAAAGAGGATAAACCGTGTCCCGTATTATTATGCTGATCCCTACCGGAACCAGCGTCGGTCTGACCAGCGTCAGCCTTGGCGTGATCCGTGCAATGGAACGCAAAGGCGTTCGTCTGAGCGTTTTCAAACCTATCGCTCAGCCGCGTACCGGTGGCGATGCGCCCGATCAGACTACGACTATCGTGCGTGCGAACTCTTCCACCACGACGGCCGCTGAACCGCTGAAAATGAGCTACGTTGAAGGTCTGCTTTCCAGCAATCAGAAAGATGTGCTGATGGAAGAGATCGTCGCAAACTACCACGCTAACACCAAAGACGCTGAAGTCGTTCTGGTTGAAGGTCTGGTCCCGACACGTAAGCACCAGTTTGCCCAGTCTCTGAACTACGAAATCGCTAAAACGCTGAATGCGGAAATCGTCTTCGTTATGTCTCAGGGCACTGACACCCCGGAACAGCTGAAAGAGCGTATCGAACTGACCCGCAACAGCTTCGGCGGTGCCAAAAACACCAACATCACCGGCGTTATCGTTAACAAACTGAACGCACCGGTTGATGAACAGGGTCGTACTCGCCCGGATCTGTCCGAGATTTTCGACGACTCTTCCAAAGCTAAAGTAAACAATGTTGATCCGGCGAAGCTGCAAGAATCCAGCCCGCTGCCGGTTCTCGGCGCTGTGCCGTGGAGCTTTGACCTGATCGCGACTCGTGCGATCGATATGGCTCGCCACCTGAATGCGACCATCATCAACGAAGGCGACATCAATACTCGCCGCGTTAAATCCGTCACTTTCTGCGCACGCAGCATTCCGCACATGCTGGAGCACTTCCGTGCCGGTTCTCTGCTGGTGACTTCCGCAGACCGTCCTGACGTGCTGGTCGCCGCTTGCCTGGCAGCCATGAACGGCGTAGAAATCGGTGCCCTGCTGCTGACTGGCGGCTACGAAATGGACGCGCGCATTTCTAAACTGTGCGAACGTGCTTTCGCTACCGGCCTGCCGGTATTTATGGTGAACACCAACACCTGGCAGACCTCTCTGAGCCTGCAGAGCTTCAACCTGGAAGTTCCGGTTGACGATCACGAACGTATCGAGAAAGTTCAGGAATACGTTGCTAACTACATCAACGCTGACTGGATCGAATCTCTGACTGCCACTTCTGAGCGCAGCCGTCGTCTGTCTCCGCCTGCGTTCCGTTATCAGCTGACTGAACTTGCGCGCAAAGCGGGCAAACGTATCGTACTGCCGGAAGGTGACGAACCGCGTACCGTTAAAGCAGCCGCTATCTGTGCTGAACGTGGTATCGCAACTTGCGTACTGCTGGGTAATCCGGCAGAGATCAACCGTGTTGCAGCGTCTCAGGGTGTAGAACTGGGTGCAGGGATTGAAATCGTTGATCCAGAAGTGGTTCGCGAAAGCTATGTTGGTCGTCTGGTCGAACTGCGTAAGAACAAAGGCATGACCGAAACCGTTGCCCGCGAACAGCTGGAAGACAACGTGGTGCTCGGTACGCTGATGCTGGAACAGGATGAAGTTGATGGTCTGGTTTCCGGTGCTGTTCACACTACCGCAAACACCATCCGTCCGCCGCTGCAGCTGATCAAAACTGCACCGGGCAGCTCCCTGGTATCTTCCGTGTTCTTCATGCTGCTGCCGGAACAGGTTTACGTTTACGGTGACTGTGCGATCAACCCGGATCCGACCGCTGAACAGCTGGCAGAAATCGCGATTCAGTCCGCTGATTCCGCTGCGGCCTTCGGTATCGAACCGCGCGTTGCTATGCTCTCCTACTCCACCGGTACTTCTGGTGCAGGTAGCGACGTAGAAAAAGTTCGCGAAGCAACTCGTCTGGCGCAGGAAAAACGTCCTGACCTGATGATCGACGGTCCGCTGCAGTACGACGCTGCGGTAATGGCTGACGTTGCGAAATCCAAAGCGCCGAACTCTCCGGTTGCAGGTCGCGCTACCGTGTTTATCTTCCCGGATCTGAACACCGGTAACACCACCTACAAAGCGGTACAGCGTTCTGCCGACCTGATCTCCATCGGGCCGATGCTGCAGGGTATGCGCAAGCCGGTTAACGACCTGTCCCGTGGCGCACTGGTTGACGATATCGTCTACACCATCGCGCTGACTGCGATTCAGTCTGCACAGCAGCAGTAATCTCGTCATCATCCGCAGCTTTGCGCTGCGGATATCTGAACCGGAAATAATCACTATTTCCGGTTTTTTATTCTCTTAATCTGCATTAATCCTTTCTGATTATCTTGCTTAACTGCGCTGCATCAATGAATTGCGCCATTTCACTTTGCATACTTACCACTTTGTTTTGTGCAAGGGAATATTTGCGCTATGTCCGCAATCACTGAATCCAAACCAACAAGAAGATGGGCAATGCCCGATACGTTGGTGATTATCTTTTTTGTTGCTATTTTAACCAGCCTTGCCACCTGGGTAGTTCCGGTGGGGATGTTTGACAGTCAGGAAGTGCAGTATCAGGTTGATGGTCAAACAAAAACACGCAAAGTCGTAGATCCACACTCATTTCGCATTCTGACTAACGAAGCAGGCGAACCTGAGTATCACCGCATACAGCTGTTCACGACGGGCGATGAACGCCCGGGCCTGATGAACTTCCCGTTTGAAGGATTAACCTCAGGATCGAAATACGGGACAGCTGTTGGCATCATCATGTTTATGCAGGTGATTGGTGGCGCGTTTGGCATTGTGATGCGTACAGGAACCATTGATAACGGTATCCTGGCGCTTATTCGCCATACCCGCGGGAATGAAATTCTCTTTATTCCTGCGCTGTTTATTCTGTTTTCACTTGGCGGCGCGGTATTTGGTATGGGAGAAGAGGCCGTCGCCTTTGCCATTATCATCGCACCGCTAATGGTCCGGCTGGGCTATGACAGTATTACCACCGTCCTGGTGACCTATATTGCCACGCAAATCGGTTTTGCCAGTTCGTGGATGAACCCGTTTTGTGTGGTCGTTGCTCAGGGGATTGCCGGCGTTCCGGTGCTTTCTGGCTCCGGGTTGCGCATCGTGGTGTGGGTTATCGCCACTATGATTGGCCTGATCTTTACCATGGTGTACGCCTCACGAGTGAAAAAGAATCCTCTTCTGTCACGCGTGCATGAGTCCGACCGCTTCTTTCGTGAAAAGCAGGCGGATGTTGAACAACGTCCGTTTACCTTTGGTGACTGGCTGGTATTGATTGTCCTGACCGCCGTAATGGTCTGGGTGATTTGGGGCGTGATCGTTAATGCCTGGTTTATTCCAGAAATTGCCAGCCAGTTCTTCACCATGGGTCTGGTGATTGGCATCATCGGCGTTGTTTTCCGCCTTAACGGCATGACGGTTAATACCATGGCTTCATCCTTTACCGAAGGGGCGCGAATGATGATCGCCCCTGCCCTGCTGGTGGGTTTCGCCAAAGGGATTTTGCTGCTGGTCGGTAATGGTGAAGCGGGTGATGCCAGCGTGTTAAATACCATCCTCAACAGCATTGCCAATGCCATTAGCGGTCTGGACAACGCGGTCGCGGCCTGGTTTATGTTGCTCTTCCAGGCGGTATTTAATTTCTTCGTGACGTCCGGTTCTGGTCAGGCGGCGTTAACCATGCCGTTACTGGCACCGCTTGGCGATCTGGTCGGTGTTAACCGTCAGGTTACCGTGCTGGCATTCCAGTTTGGTGATGGCTTCAGTCACATCATTTACCCAACCTCAGCTTCGTTAATGGCAACTCTCGGTGTGTGCAGGGTGGACTTCCGTAACTGGCTGAAGGTGGGCGCGCCCCTACTTGGACTGCTGTTTATTATGTCCAGCGTCGTAGTGATCGGCGCTCAGTTGATGGGCTACCACTAAAAATGTTAAGAGCCGCAATTGCGGCTCTTTTTTCATTCTGCCGTTTCAGTCTCTACGGCTTCATTTTTGGCATTGCGCTTCATCCACAACGCCAGCGCTTTCAGCGAGTCTGGAGTGAACTCATCGCAGCGTGCGGTGATTTCTTCCGGCGTCAGCCAGCAAACTTCACTGACTTCATCTTCCTGTAGGGCGAAGGGACCGTGAGAGACGCAGCTGAACAACGCGCCCCAGACACGGCAATTTTTATCTTCGAAATAGAACTGCCCGTGCTCGGCAAAGGGGACACCGGCAATGCCCAACTCTTCTTCCGCTTCGCGACGCGCGGATTCCAGCAGTTGCTCATCGGCCTGAACCACACCGCCTGCGGTCGCATCTAACATGCCGGGTAAAAAGTCTTTTGTCTCGGTACGACGCTGGACCAGAATTTTGCCCATGCCATCATGCACGACGATGTAAGTTGCACGATGACGCAGACACTGTGCCCGCATTTGTTCCCGGCTGGCTTGTGCAATGACTTCGTTCTCTTCATTGACAATATCCACCCATTCAGTACTTGCCAAACGACGCTGTTCCATTATCAGGAAACCTTCTTTTTCTGGCGCTCTTACGGCGCATTTTGAGTTGTGGGTAAATTACGGATTAATCGCGACCTGCGCAATGATACTTTGATCATTGAGTGCGATTACACTAAGTACGTCATTATCCAGCATGCCATAACTCGCCGGATTACCGCCTTTCGGAATACTCACCGAGCCGGGGTTGAAGTGGAAAATCTCCCCCCGCTGTTCTGCCACTGGCAGATGGGTATGACCGTACACCAGCACATCGTTCTGGTTTAAAGCAGGTAGATTTTCCGGGCCAAAAAGATGACCATGCGTCAAAAACAGACGTTGTTTTTCCAGTAATACCTGTTGCCACGGCGCGGTTATCGGGAAATGCAGCAGCATTTGATCCACTTCGCTGTCGCAGTTGCCGCGCACAGCGATAACCTTATGTGCCACTTCATTAAGCCGTTCAGCGACTTTGGCTGGCGCGTAACCCTCCGGTAAAGCATTACGCGGGCCGTGATTCAACACGTCGCCAAGGATCACCAGCCACTGGGCACCGCTTTGGGCAAACAACTCCAGAACACGTTCCGTCGCCGGTAACGACCCATGAATGTCCGATGCAAACATCAGTTTCATCACTCACTCCTCGTCGAAAAAACGTAAGTTATGATACTGGATTCTGTCGTTGCTATCAGCCAGATTGCTTCGCCGAAAGTGCAATAAAACGCTGGACAGACGCTCGCTGCCACTGGAATGTCGCATAATCCACCAGGCGTTCTGGCACCTCATCGCCATGTAGTACCAGGCGGTTAATCATTAGCGCCAGATCAGTATCAGCAATGCACCATTCACCAAATAAATTCGGCTGACCCAGTGCTAACAAATGTTCTGCCATCGCGAACAGTTTCTCTGCACTGGCTTTTCCCTCGGCCGTTAGTGGCGCTTTTTTCGCCCCCGCAAAGACAACATCCGTCGGACGCTCTTCGCGGATGGGCATCAGATCGCTGCGCAGCCAGGCCTGAATCTGTCGTGCACGCGCACGATTTTCTAAATCAAGCGGATAAATACGTTCCCAGGTCGGTGGCGCAAATCGATCTTCCAGATACTCCGCAATGGCAGAAGATTCACTCAACTCAAAATCATCGATTTGTAATAACGGCACACGGCGTGTCTGACCGTAACCTTGCCACGTCGGCTGCAAATGTTCACCGCTGTCGAGGTCGATGGTCTTGATATGAAACGACAGGCCTTTTTCCTGCAACGCCACCCAAGCGGATAACACATAAGGGGAGAAAAAGTGGGCATCTGACCAAAGCGTGATAGCGGGTTTACTCATTATGTCCTCGGCAATAAAGGGGGCTGGCTATCAAACTATAGAGCCTTTTTGTCACTGTCACGTGACGAATACTCACGTAAGTCGCCGCGCTTTCTATACTGGTGGTGTTCAGATGATTAAACAACCGGAGCTGCAATGATCGATCTCTATTTCGCCCCGACACCCAATGGTCACAAAATTACGCTGTTTCTCGAAGAAGCAGAGCTTGATTATCGCTTGATTAAGGTAGACCTGGGGAAAGGCGGTCAGTTTCGTCCGGAATTTTTGCGCATTTCGCCCAACAACAAAATTCCGGCAATTGTTGATCATTCTCCTGCCGATGGCGGCGAACCGCTAAGCCTCTTTGAATCTGGTGCCATTTTGTTGTATCTGGCTGAGAAAACGGGGCTCTTTTTGAGTCATGAAACGCGTGAACGCGCCGCCACATTACAGTGGTTATTCTGGCAGGTAGGCGGACTGGGGCCGATGCTTGGGCAAAATCATCATTTTAATCACGCAGCCCCCCAAACCATTCCTTACGCTATTGAACGTTATCAGGTTGAAACTCAGCGTCTTTACCATGTACTAAACAAGCGGCTGGAAAACTCGCCCTAGCTGGGAGGCGAGAACTACAGCATTGCGGATATTGCCTGCTGGCCGTGGGTTAATGCCTGGACTCGCCAGCGAATTGACCTCGCAATGTATCCGGCAGTCAAGAACTGGCATGAGCGGATCCGTTCGCGCCCTGCCACCGGGCAGGCACTGCTAAAAGCACAACTCGGTGATGAGCGTTCGGATAGTTAACAGAAACAGGTTCTCGTGTATTATTTCATCCTAAGTAAAACAACGGAGAACCTGCAATGGCACAACCTGCCGCTATTATTCGTATAAAGAACCTTCGTTTACGTACGTTTATCGGAATTAAGGAAGAAGAAATTAACAACCGTCAGGATATTGTTATCAATGTGACGATCCACTACCCCGCCGATAAAGCGCGCACTAGCGAAGATATCAACGATGCGCTGAATTATCGCACCGTAACGAAAAACATTATTCAGCATGTAGAGAATAACCGTTTCTCTTTGTTGGAAAAATTAACTCAGGATGTGCTCGATATCGCACGTGAACATCACTGGGTGACGTATGCTGAAGTGGAGATCGATAAACTGCACGCGCTGCGCTACGCCGATTCGGTATCCATGACCTTAAGCTGGCAGCGTTAACCGCCATATCGGGAGGCTGCATGAACATAGTGATCACCGGAGGGACGGGATTAATTGGTCGCCATTTGATTCCGCGTTTGCTGGAGCTGGGCCATCAAATCACGGTAGTGACGCGTAACCCACAGAAAGCCAGTTCCGTTCTCGGCCCTCGGGTGACGCTATGGCAAGGGCTAGCCGATCAAAGCAACCTCAACGGCGTTGATGCGGTAATCAACCTGGCCGGAGAACCGATTGCTGATAAACGCTGGACTCACGAGCAAAAAGAGCGTCTCTGCCAAAGCCGCTGGAATATCACGCAAAAACTGGTCGATTTGATTAATGCCAGCGACACGCCGCCGTCGGTACTCATTTCCGGCTCGGCAACGGGCTATTATGGCGACTTAGGTGAAGTGGTGGTTACCGAAGAGGAACCGCCGCATAACGAATTTACTCATAAACTCTGCGCCCGCTGGGAAGAGATTGCCTGCCGGGCGCAAAGTGACAAAACGCGAGTGTGCCTGCTGCGAACCGGCGTGCTACTGGCACCGGACGGCGGTATTCTCGGTAAAATGCTGCCACCGTTTCGTCTTGGCCTGGGCGGGCCGATTGACTCTGGTCGGCAGTATCTGGCCTGGATTCATATTGATGATATGGTCAACGGTATTCTCTGGCTGCTGGATAACGAGCTGCGCGGGCCATTTAATATGGTTTCGCCCTCCCCGGTACGCAATGAACAATTTGCCCATGCGCTCGGTCACGCGCTGCATCGCCCGGCCATTTTGCGCGTCCCCGCGACCGCCATTCGACTGTTAATGGGCGAATCTTCAGTACTGGTATTAGGTGGACAACGCGCGATGCCTAAACGGCTGGAAGAAGCGGGTTTTGCGTTTCGCTGGTACGATTTAGAAGAGGCGCTGGCAGATGTCGTTCGCTGATGTGGTTTACAGCAAACATCCGCCAGTTAACTCCCGGTGTTACAGGATTAGTGGCTTTGCGCGATAAGATCGTCTGGTGAAAGTCGGGTCACCATCATAACTAACTCTCTGTCTAAACCTCTATCCAGCATCTCCTGAGCAATACGCAGGGCTTCTTCGTGTTTGCCCTGCATTGCGCCTTCTTCACGTAATCTGTCAGCAATGGTCATCAGTTTCTCCTTTTCTTGTGGTGCGCGTTCCGCTATCTCACCAATAAATGCACGAAAACGCTGGGCATCCCCTGTTTGTAATACGTAATTAAACAGGGCTTTTAGCTGTCTGTCATTAGTGTTCCCTGTAACTAGCAGCGAAACAATTTGGTCGACTAATCCCAACAGATCGCGCTGACGAATATGTTTCTGAATTAACTCCAACAGCGCCATTTTGCGGTGTTGCATAATCTCGTCATCCGGCACCACGGTAATATCCACCAACGGAAACGCTGATGAATATATTTTGCGGGCTATAGCAGGCTCGGCAAATTCATCAAGCCAGCAGAGTGAATAAGGATAAGGACTTCTGCAACCATGATAAAACAGCATCGGGATCACCAATGGAAGCTCTTTATAGCCCGCATCGGTAATGCTGCCAACTTACTGATTTAGTGTATGATGGTGATTTTAAGGTGCTTGCGTGGCTTCCATTTCCATCAGATGTCCTTCCTGCTCCGCTACTGAAGGCGTGGTGCGTAACGGCAAAAGCACTGCCGGACATCAGCGCTATCTCTGCTCTCATTGCCGTAAAACATGGCAACTACAGTTCACTTACACCGCCTCTCAGCCCGGTAC
>NZ_MDGW01000132.1:0-6312 GCF_001712525.1 Shigella sp. FC1661 | reverse complement strand
CTGAGTTTTTTAAGTGACGTAAAATCGTGTTGAGGCTAACGCCCATAATGCGTGCAGTTGCCCGGCATCCAACGCCATTCATGGCCATATCAATAATTTTCTGGTGCGTACCGGGTTGAGAAGCGGTGTAAGTGAACTGCAGTTGCCATGTTTTACGGCAGTGAGAGCAGAGATAGCGCTGATGTCCGGCAGTGCTTTTGCCGTTACGCACCACCCCGTCAGTAGCTGAACAGGAGGGACAGCTGATAGAAACAGAAGCCACTGGAGCACCTCAAAAACACCATCATACACTAAATCAGTAAGTTGGCAGCATCACCCTCGATCCGGTCGAATTAGCGGAAATTATTAATAAAAAGCACCATGCTGTAATTAATGGCAAAAAGTTTAAAAATAGCCGGGCTATCTCTTGTCGATCCTTTAATCGTTATTTTTCTGTTTCGACAGATTACAGACCTAAACTTGAAGCACTATTAGCATGCTCACAAATGTTAGGTATAAATCAAGTTGTTGCACATAACGGTAATGGTGGAAGAGAATGTATAGGTGAAACGGGGACAGTTTTAGGTCTTAACGCCCGTGACAGTAAACATGCTGGAAGAATGTTCAGCATGCATAATTGCCAAATTAACCCTGGTGCAGGGCCTGAGATAACCACTCCCTAGAAGTCTTACCAGCATGAAAAAAACAGAAATGGATTTATGCCTTTGATTAGAAGGCGCACAATGTTACAGCTCTGAACCATAGACAACATGAATATTAATGTTACTATCTGGTTGAGACTGTTGATAAAACGTAAAAAGGAATGCTCTGTTCCTGCAACTGAACAGGCGTGAAACGCGATCCAACAGGATGGATACCGTTTTGTCAGCCAGTTTTATAGATCACACTTATGAGTATGCGTGTTTCATTTACGGCCAGGAATGCTGATGATGACAACATTACTACCCGTTTTCACTAAGCCTTCCCCGTTGGCGCTCAATGCTCTGCGCGCTGGTCGTATTTGTCGTTTCCTTCTTATCCCGGATGGAAGAATCCGCTGAACGTCGTTCGGCGGCAGTTGTAACACGCGTCGTTTGCTTACAGGGATTATGGCGGGCCGATTATGGATAAGAGTAAGCGCCATCTGGCGTGGTGGGTTGTCGGGGCACTGGCGGTGGCTGCCGTCGTGGCGTGGTGGCTGTTGCGCCCGGCGGGTGTGCCGGAAGGCTTTGCTGTCAGCAATGGGCGCATTGAAGCGACGGAAGTGGATATCGCCAGCAAAATTGCCGGGCGTATCGACACCATTCTGGTGAAAGAAGGCCAGTTTGTTCGCGAAGGTGAAGTGCTGGCGAAGATGGATACTCGCGTGTTGCAGGAACAGCGACTGGAAGCCATCGCGCAAATCAAAGAGGCACAAAGCGCCGTTGCCGCCGCGCAGGCTTTGCTGGAGCAACGACAAAGCGAAACTCGCGCCGCGCAGTCGCTGGTTAATCAACGCCAGGCAGAACTGGACTCCGTAGCAAAACGTCATATGCGTTCCCGTTCACTGGCCCAACGAGGGGCTATTTCTGCGCAACAGCTGGATGACGACCGCGCCGCCGCTGAGAGCGCCCGAGCTGCGCTGGAATCGGCAAAAGCTCAGGTTTCTGCTTCTAAAGCCGCTATAGAGGCGGCACATACCAATATCATTCAGGCGCAAACCCGCGTCGAAGCGGCACAAGCCACTGAACGGCGCATTGCCGCAGATATCGATGACAGCGAACTGAAAGCCCCGCGTGACGGACGCGTGCAGTATCGGGTTGCCGAGCCAGGGGAAGTGCTGGCGGCAGGCGGTCGGGTGCTGAATATGGTCGATCTCAGCGACGTCTATATGACTTTCTTCCTGCCAACCGAACAGGCGGGCACGCTAAAACTGGGCGGTGAAGCACGGCTGATCCTCGATGCCGCGCCAGATCTGCGTATTCCGGCGACCATCAGTTTTGTCGCCAGCGTCGCCCAGTTCACGCCAAAAACCGTCGAAACCAGCGATGAACGGCTGAAACTGATGTTCCGCGTCAAAGCGCGTATCCCACCGGAATTACTCCAGCAGCATCTGGAATATGTCAAAACGGGCTTGCCGGGCGTAGCATGGGTGCGGGTGAATGAAGAACTTCCGTGGCCTGACGACCTGGTGGTGAGGTTGCCGCAATGACGCATCTGGAACTGGTTCCCGTCCCGCCTGTCGCGCAACTGGCGGGCGTGAGCCAGCATTATGGAAAAACCGTTGCGCTGAACAATATCACTCTCGATATTCCGGCCCGCTGTATGGTCGGGCTGATTGGCCCGGACGGCGTCGGGAAGTCGAGTTTGTTGTCGTTGATTTCCAGTGCTCGTGTCATTGAGCAGGGCAATGTGATGGTGCTGGGCGGCGATATGCGCGACCCGAAGCATCGCCGCGACGTCTGCCCGCGCATCGCCTGGATGCCGCAGGGGCTGGGCAAAAACCTCTACCACACCTTGTCGGTGTATGAAAACGTCGATTTTTTCGCCCGCCTGTTCGGTCACGACAAAGCGGAGCGGGAAGTGCGAATTAATGAGCTGCTGACCAGCACGGGGTTAGCACCGTTTCGCGATCGTCCGGCAGGGAAACTCTCCGGCGGGATGAAGCAAAAACTTGGGCTGTGCTGCGCGTTAATCCACGACCCGGAACTGTTGATCCTTGATGAGCCAACAACGGGGGTTGACCCGCTCTCCCGCGCCCAGTTCTGGGATCTGATCGACAGTATTCGCCAGCGGCAGAGCAATATGAGCGTGCTGGTCGCCACCGCCTATATGGAAGAGGCCGAACGCTTCGACTGGCTGGTAGCGATGAATGCCGGAGAAGTGCTGGCAACCGGCAGCGCCGAAGAGCTGCGGCAGCAAACGCAAAGCGCCACGCTGGAAGAAGCATTTATTAATCTGTTACCGCAAGCGCAACGCCAGGCGCATCAGGCGGTAGTGATCCCACCGTATCAACCTGAAAACGCAGAGATTGCCATCGAAGCGCGCGATCTGACCATGCGTTTTGGTTCCTTCGTTGCCGTTGATCACGTCAATTTCCGCATTCCACGCGGGGAGATTTTTGGATTCCTTGGTTCGAACGGCTGCGGTAAATCCACCACCATGAAAATGCTTACCGGACTGCTGCCCGCCAGCGAAGGTGAGGCGTGGCTATTTGGGCAACCGGTTGATCCAAAAGATATCGATACCCGCCGTCGTGTGGGCTATATGTCGCAGGCGTTTTCGCTCTATAACGAACTCACCGTGCGGCAAAACCTGGAGTTACATGCCCGTTTGTTTCACATCCCGGAAGCGGAAATTCCCGCGCGAGTGGCTGAAATGAGCGAGCGTTTTAAGCTCAACGACGTTGAAGATGTTCTGCCGGAGTCATTGCCGCTCGGCATTCGCCAGCGGCTTTCGCTGGCGGTGGCGGTGATTCATCGCCCGGAGATGTTAATCCTCGATGAGCCTACTTCTGGTGTCGATCCGGTGGCGAGGGATATGTTCTGGCAGTTGATGGTCGATCTCTCGCGCCAGGACAAAGTGACTATCTTCATCTCCACCCACTTTATGAACGAAGCGGAACGTTGCGACCGCATCTCACTGATGCACGCCGGAAAAGTGCTTGCCAGCGGTACACCGCAGGAACTGGTTGAGAAACGCGGAGCCGCCAGTCTGGAAGAGGCATTTATCGCCTATTTGCAGGAAGCGGCAGGGCAGAGCAACGAAGCCGAAGCGCCGCCCGTGGTACACGACACCACCCACGCGCCGCGTCAGGGATTTAGCCTGCGCCGTCTGTTTAGCTACAGCCGCCGCGAAGCGCTGGAACTGCGACGCGATCCAGTACGTTCGACGCTGGCGCTGATGGGAACGGTGATCCTGATGCTGGTAATGGGTTACGGCATCAGTATGGATGTGGAAAACCTGCGCTTTGCGGTGCTCGACCGCGACCAGACCGTCAGTAGCCAGGCGTGGACACTCAACCTCTCCGGTTCCCGTTACTTTATCGAACAGCCGCCGCTCACCAGTTATGACGAGCTTGATCGTCGGATGCGTGCGGGCGATATCACGGTGGCGATTGAGATCCCGCCCAATTTCGGGCGCGATATCGCGCGTGGTACGCCTGTGGAACTCGGCGTCTGGATCGACGGAGCGATGCCCAGTCGTGCCGAAACGGTAAAAGGTTACGTGCAGGCAATGCACCAGAGTTGGCTTCAGGATGTGGCGAGCCGACAATCGACACCCGCCAGCCAAAGCGGGCTGATGAACATTGAGACGCGTTATCGCTATAACCCGGACGTAAAAAGCCTGCCAGCAATTGTTCCGGCGGTGATCCCGCTTCTGCTGATGATGATCCCGTCAATGCTAAGCACCCTTAGCGTGGTGCGGGAAAAAGAGCTTGGGTCGATTATCAACCTTTACGTGACCCCCACCACGCGTAGTGAATTTTTGCTTGGTAAACAGTTGCCATACATCGCGCTGGGGATGCTGAACTTTTTCCTGCTCTGCGGCCTGTCGGTGTTTGTGTTTGGCGTACCGCATAAAGGCAGTTTCCTGACGCTCACCCTGGCGGCGCTGCTGTATATCATCATTGCCACCGGAATGGGGCTGCTGATCTCCACCTTTATGAAAAGCCAGATTGCCGCCATTTTCGGAACGGCGATTATCACGTTGATCCCGGCGACACAGTTTTCCGGGATGATCGATCCGGTAGCTTCGCTGGAAGGGCCTGGACGTTGGATCGGCGAGGTTTACCCGACCAGTCATTTTCTGACTATCGCCCGCGGGACGTTCTCGAAAGCGCTGGATCTGACTGATTTGTGGCAACTTTTTATCCCGTTGCTGATAGCCATCCCGCTGGTGATGGGCTTAAGTATCCTGCTGCTGAAAAAACAGGAGGGATGATGCGCCATTTACGCAATATTTTTAATCTGGGTATCAAAGAGTTGCGCAGTCTGCTCGGTGATAAAGCGATGCTGACGCTGATTGTCTTCTCGTTTACGGTGTCGGTGTATTCGTCAGCGACCGTTACGCCAGGATCGTTGAACCTCGCGCCGATCGCCATTGCCGATATGGATCAATCGCAGTTATCGAACCGGATCGTTAACAGCTTCTATCGTCCGTGGTTTTTGCCACCGGAGATGATCACCGCCGATGAGATGGATGCCGGACTGGACGCCGGACGCTATACCTTCGCGATAAATATTCCGCCTAATTTTCAGCGTGATGTCCTCGCCGGACGCCAGCCGGATATTCAGGTGAACGTCGATGCCACGCGCATGAGCCAGGCATTTACCGGCAATGGGTATATCCAGAATATTATCAACGGTGAAGTGAACAGCTTTGTCGCGCGCTACCGTGATAACAGCGAACCGTTGGTATCGCTGGAAACCCGGATGCGCTTTAACCCGAACCTTGATCCCGCGTGGTTTGGCGGGGTGATGGCGATCATCAACAACATTACCATGCTGGCGATTGTATTGACCGGATCGGCGCTGATCCGCGAGCGTGAACACGGCACGGTGGAACACTTACTGGTGATGCCGATAACGCCGTTTGAGATCATGATGGCGAAGATCTGGTCGATGGGGCTGGTGGTGCTGGTGGTATCGGGATTATCGCTGGTGCTGATGGTGAAAGGTGTACTGGGCGTACCGATTGAAGGCTCGATCCCGCTGTTTATGCTGGGCGTGGCGCTCAGTCTGTTTGCCACCACGTCAATCGGCATTTTTATGGGGACGATAGCGCGTTCAATGCCGCAACTGGGGCTGCTGGTGATTCTGGTGCTGCTGCCGCTGCAAATGCTTTCCGGTGGATCCACGCCGCGCGAAAGTATGCCGCAGATGGTGCAGGACATTATGCTGACCATGCCGACGACACACTTTGTTAGCCTCGCGCAGGCCATTCTCTACCGGGGTGCCGGATTCGAAATCGTCTGGCCGCAGTTCCTGACGCTGATGGCAATTGGCGGCGCGTTTTTCACCATTGCGCTGCTGCGATTCAGGAAGACGATTGGGACAATGGCGTAAGGAAGGGAAACTTGACTTCATACTGTGATGTCATACTATTGATGTCATAAAGTGAAGTCATAAGGACATGCCGGTGATGCTGCCAACTTACTGATTTAGTGTATGATGGTGTTTTTGAGGTGCTCCAGTGGCTTCTGTTTCTATCAGCTGTCCCTCCTGTTCAGCTACTGACGGGGTGGTGCGTAACGGCAAAAGCACTGCCGGACATCAGCGCTATCTCTGCTCTCACTGCCGTAAAACATGGCAACTGCAGTTCACTTACACCGCTTCTCAACCCGGTACGCAC
>NZ_MDGW01000131.1:0-6335 GCF_001712525.1 Shigella sp. FC1661 | reverse complement strand
GTGCGTACCGGGCTGAGAGGCGGTGTAAGTGAACTGTAGTTGCCATGTTTTACGGCAATGAGAGCAGAGATAGCGCTGATGTCCGGCAGTGCTTTTGCCGTTACGCACCACGCCTTCAGTAGCGGAGCAGGAAGGACATCTGATGGAAATGGAAGCCACGCAAGCACCTTAAAATCACCATCATACACTAAATCAGTAAGTTGGCAGCATTACCAAAGCCCACTTCATCTTTCGGTAACTGCACGCCCAACCGTTTATCAATAATGGTTAACGCTTCTTCCCCTAGCTGGAACTCTTTCGGGTAAAGCCGCTGGATATCCCACAGCAACGGGTTGGGCAGCAACACGTTTTGCTGAAAGCGTTTAATCGCAAACTGGCAATGGTCAGTTAGCGAGATATAAATACTGTCCTGTAATTTTCCCAAGCGCTCCTGCGCTAAAGAGATAATACGATCACAGGTTGCCATCACCTCAAGAGGAATATGACTTAAGAGTTCGCTTAATCGCCCGTTCAGTTCATGACTGCTCAAGGCATACTCTTTTTCTATTCCACTTGAGTTAATTCTTTCGCCAGCGCGTTTTTGAAAGCCAATTCCTCGCCCCATGACGACTTTTTCCCGCTGTTGATCATCAATAACCACCACAACATTATTGTTGAGAATTTTGGTGATTTGCATGTTCATAGCAAGGACCTTTTTTATAAACAAAAAAAACCGACTTCACCAGTATTCTCTGGTTATGTCAGGTTTTGCCTGCGAATGCAGTAACAATCCAGTCATTTATTAATGGTTTTTATAACGAACATCCAGGTTCGGAAATTAATTTAATTGCGTGCAGAGAAAATAGCAATGCGCTATTGATAAAAATATGACCATGCTCGCAGTTATTAACTTTGTGTAATTTTAGGAATTTATAAAGTTATATATAACAAATCCCAATAATTAAGTTATTGGGATTTGTCTGGTGAATTATTTGTCGCTATCTTTTCCCGCCAGCAGTTTATCCAGCTCATCACCGCCTACATGACGGAAATCCTGCCCCTTCACGTAGTAGAAGATAAACTCACAAATATTCTGGCAGCGGTCGCCAATACGTTCGATAGAACGCGCGCAGAACAGCGCAGTAAGTACGCTCGGAATGGTACGCGAATCTTCCATCATGTAGGTCATCAGTTGACGAACAATACCTTCGTATTCCTGATCGACTTTTTTATCTTCACGATAAATACGTACCGCTTCGTCAATGTCCATCCGCGCGAACGCGTCCAGCACGTCGTGCAGCATCTGGATGGTATGACGGCCCAGCGACTCCAGACTTACCAGCAACGGCTGATGCTGCTGGGAGAATTTCTCCAGCGCAGTACGGCAGATTTTGTCCGCCACGTCGCCAATACGCTCCAGCTCGGCAATGGTTTTACTGATCACCATAACCAGTCGCAGGTCGCTCGCCGTCGGCTGACGTTTGGCGATAATGCGCACGCAGGCTTCATCGATCGCCACTTCCATCATGTTGACGTTCTTGTCGCCTTCGATCACGCGCTTCGCCAGATCGCTGTCCTGGTTATGCATCGCGGTGATTGCATCAGAAAGCTGCTGCTCCACCATGCCGCCCATGGTCATCACCTGCGTGCGGATACTTTCCAGTTCGGCGTTGAACTGGCCGGAAATATGTTTATTAAGATTGAGACTGTCCATAACGCACTCCTGAATCAACCGTAACGACCGGTGATGTAGTCTTCTGTTTGTTTCTTCGCTGGCTTGGTGAACAGATCGTCCGTGTTGCTGAACTCAATCAATTCGCCCAGGTACATAAACGCCGTGTGGTCGGAACAACGCGCAGCCTGCTGCATGTTGTGGGTGACGATCACCACGGTGTAATCCTGCTTCAGTTCGGTGATCAGCTCTTCAATACGCCCGGTAGAGATAGGGTCGAGCGCCGAACACGGTTCGTCGAGCAGCAGCACTTCCGGGCGAATGGCGATACCACGCGCAATACACAGACGCTGTTGCTGACCACCAGAGAGAGAGTAACCGCTCTGGTGCAATTTATCTTTGGTTTCGTTCCACAATGCGGCTTTGGTCAATGCCCACTGCACGCGCTCGTCCATGTCGGCACGGGAGAGCTTCTCAAACAGACGAACGCCAAAAGCGATGTTGTCGTAGATGGACATCGGAAACGGCGTCGGTTTCTGGAACACCATGCCCACTTTCGCACGCAGCAGTGCGATATCCTGAGAGTTGGTCAGGATGTTGTCGCCATCAAGCAGAATTTCACCTTCCGCACGCTGCTCCGGGTACAGTTCAAACATTTTGTTGAAGGTACGCAGCAGCGTCGATTTACCGCAGCCGGACGGCCCGATAAACGCCGTAACCTGGTTTTTAGCGATATCCAGGTTGATGTTTTTCAGGGCATGGAATTTGCCGTAGTAGAAGTTCAAATTACGAACCTGAATTTTACTCGGGGCAGTTTCAACCATACTCATTGCAATCTTTTCCTCATCGTGCCTGATGCACTTCGCTAATCAGGCTTACCGTAGGCCGGATAAGGCGTTCACGCCGCATCCGGCAAAGTGTTAACCGTGTTTATTCTTCGCAAAAACAACGCGCGCTAGAATGTTCAGCAGCAGTACGCACAGGGTAATAATCAATACCCCGGCCCAGGCCAGTTGTTGCCATTCCGCAAACGGGCTCATCGCAAACTTAAAGATCGTCACCGGCAGGTTGGCGATCGGCTGCATCATGTCCGTGCTCCAGAACTGGTTGGAGAGCGCGGTAAACAGCAGCGGCGCGGTTTCACCAGCAATACGGGCAATCGCCAGCAGGATACCGGTCATGATCCCGGACACCGACGCTTTCAGCGTAATCGCAGAGATCATCTTCCACTTCGGTGTACCCAGCGCATAAGCCGCTTCACGCAGGCTGTCCGGCACCAGTTTCAGCATGTTCTCGGTGGTGCGGATAACAATCGGCACCTGCAACAGCGCCAGGGCAATCACGCCCGCCCAGCCAGAGAAGTGCTCCATCTGCGCCACCACGATGGTGTAAACAAACAGACCAACCACAATCGACGGCGCGGAGAGCAGAATGTCGTTAATGAAGCGAATCACTTCTGCCAGCCAGGATTTACGACCATATTCCGCCAGATAAATCCCCGCCATAATGCCCAGCGGCGTACCGAATACCGTGGCCCACAAAATTAACAGCCCGCTACCCGCCAGGGCGTTCGCCAGACCACCACCTTCCGTATTGGGCGGCGGCGTCATTTCAGTGAACAGCGCCAGCGACATACCGTCGATACCGCGAGTGATGGTGGACATTAAAATCCAGATCAGCCAGAACAGGCCGAAGGCCATCGTCGCCATCGAGAGCGTCAGCGCAATACGGTTTTTGAGGCGGCGACGCGCCTGCATTTTGCGGCGAGATTCAGCCAGCGCCGCAGTGGTTTGGATTTCAACCATAGCCATTAGCGTGCCCCCTCATTCTTAGCCAGGCGCATAATCATAAACTTCGATGCGGCGAGGACGATGAAGGTAATCACAAACAGGATCAGGCCCAGTTCCATCAGTGCGGCAACGTGCAGACCGGATTCCGCTTCCGCAAATTCGTTCGCCAACGCAGAGGTGATACTATTGCCCGGCATGTACAGCGAGGCGCTGTCGAGCTGGTAGGTGTTACCGATGATAAAGGTCACCGCCATGGTTTCACCGAGCGCGCGGCCCAGCCCCAGCATGATGCCGCCGATAACACCATTTTTGGTGAACGGAAGAACGATACGCCAGATAACTTCCCAGGTGGTGCAGCCAATACCGTAGGCCGACTCTTTCATCATCACCGGGGTTTGTTCGAACACATCACGCATTACCGCCGCAATGTACGGAATAATCATGATGGCGAGGATCACGCCTGCCGCGAGGATACCGATACCAAATGCGGGGCCAGAGAACAGCGCGCCAACAATCGGGATATTCGACATGATATTGCCGACCGGCTCCTGAAAGTAAACGGCGAACAGCGGCGCAAAGATAAACAGGCCCCACATGCCGTAAACGATACTTGGAATGGCTGCCAGCAGCTCAATGGCGATACCCAGCGGGCGTTTCAGCCAGCCAGGCGCAAGCTCAGTCAGGAACAGGGCGATACCGAAACTCACCGGGACGGCGATCAGCAGCGCGATAAACGAAGTCACCAACGTACCGTAGATCGGCACCAGCGCCCCGTAGATATCGTTCGGTGCATCCCACTCTTTGGTCCATAGGAAAGCCAGACCAAATTTCTGAATGCTCGGCCAGGAGGAGATGATCAGAGAGACAATAATGCCACCCAACATCAATAGCACAATCAGCGCCGCCAGTTTTACCAGCACGCTGAAAATTATGTCGCCCTTTTTACCCGGTGGGTTAAAAGCAGGCTTGGTTGCAGCCATAAGTTACTCTTCAGTTAAACGCGTTTACAAAGTCATTTTGTAATGCCGGATGCGGCGTAAAACACCGTACCCGGCCTGGAGTTTTATTAGTACAGCGGCTTACCGCTACTGTCTTTAATATTGGTCTTCCACGCAGCGCGAACCTGTTCAACTACACTATCCGGCAGGCTGGCGTAATCCAGGTCGTTCGCCTGTTTAGCCCCGGTTTTGTACGCCCAGTCGAAGAATTTCAGCACTTCTGTGCCTTGTTCTGGTTTCTTCTGATCTTTGTGGATCAGAATGAACGTGGTAGAGGTAATAGGCCATGCATCTTCGCCTTTCTGGTTGGTCAGATCCTGAGCGAAGGTTTTGCTCCAGTCTGCACCTTTTGCTGCATTAGCGAAGTTTTCTTCGGTCGGACTAACCGGTTTACCATCAGCGGAGATCAGTTTGGTGTACGCCAGGTTGTTCTGCTTCGCGTAAGCATATTCAACATAACCAATTGCACCCGGCAGACGCTGAACGAACGCGGCGATACCGTCGTTACCTTTACCGCCCAAACCGATCGGCCATTTTACGGTAGAGCCAGTACCAACGTTGTTTTTCCACTCTTCGTTCACTTTCGCCAGGTAGCTGGTGAAGACGAAGGAAGTCCCGGAGCCATCTGCGCGGCGTACTACAGCAATGTTTTGTGAAGGCAGTTTCAGACCCGGATTCAGTTTGGCGATGGCTTCATCATCCCACTTCTTGATTTTGCCCAGGTAGATGTCGCCGAGGGTTTTACCATCCAGCACCAGTTCGCCAGACTTCAGCCCTGGAATGTTAACCGCCAGCACCACGCCGCCAATCACGGTCGGGAACTGGAACAGACCTTCCTGAGCCAGTTTTTCGTCAGACAGCGGCGCGTCAGAGGCACCAAAATCAACGGTATTAGCGATAATCTGTTTTACGCCACCGGAAGAACCGATACCCTGGTAGTTAACTTTATTACCGGTTTCTTTCTGGTAAGTGTCAGCCCATTTGGCATACACCGGCGCAGGGAAGGTTGCACCTGCACCTGTCAGGCTTGCTTCTGCAAACACAGAGAAAGCGCTCATCGATAAGGTCGCGGCGACAACAGTTGCGACGGTGGTACGCATAACTTTCATAATGTCTCCTGGGAGGATTCATAAAGCATTGTTTGTTGGCTACGAGAAGCAAAATAGGACAAACAGGTGACAGTTATATGTAAGGAATATGACATTTTTATGACAGAAAGGAATTACCAAATAACTTACTGATTTTAAATGTGAAGATGAAAATCCCACATGTCATCTTTTTGTCATGATGCATTTAAAAGTGATAAAGAAATGGGTGAGATGACAACGATGTGATGAACAATCGTTGTCAGACCTATTAGCGCACAATCTCAACAGTTATCGTCGCTGTTGCAGTAAATTGCCCCGGGGCTGGGCGAGCTCCAGTAAGGCTCGCAGGAGCAGCTGAAAAAGTTACACTACCTGATTTTTCACCATACACTGTTGATTTACCCATGTCTGTTGGCAACTCACCACCGTTCACTTTGATTTCCTTATTATTTTTGTCGTAAATTTTTGGTAATGACTCCAACTTATTGATAGTGTTTTATGTTCAGATAATGCCCGATGACTTTGTCATGCAGCTCCACCGATTTTGAGAACGACAGCGACTTCCGTCCCAGCCGTGCCAGGTGCTGCCTCAGATTCAGGTTATGCCGCTCAATTCGCTGCGTATATCGCTTGCTGATTACGTGCAGCTTTCCCTTCAGGCGGGATTCATACAGTGGCCAGCCATCCGTCATCCATATCACCACGTCAAAGGGTGACAGCAAGCTCATAAGACGCCCCAGCGTCGCCATAGTGCGTTCACCGAATACGTGCGCAACAACCGTCTTCCGGAGCCTGTCATACGCGTAAA
>NZ_MDGW01000130.1:0-6341 GCF_001712525.1 Shigella sp. FC1661 | reverse complement strand
GGCGCACGTCTTCGGTGAACGCACTCTGGCCACACTGGAGCGTCTTCTGAGCCTGCTGTCGGCCTTTGAGGTCGTGGTATGGATGACGGATGGCTGGCCGCTGTATGAATCACGCCTGAAGGGAAAGCTGCACGTTATCAGCAAGCGTTACACTCAGCGCATTGAGCGACATAATCTGAATCTGAGACAACATCTGGCAAGGCTGGGACGGAAGTCACTGTCGTTCTCAAAATCGGTGGAGCTGCATGACAAGGTCATCGGGCATTATCTGAACATAAAACACTATCAGTAAGTTGGAGTCATTACCCTATTGGCCATGATTTTTACCGAGCCTTTAGTGATAAATGGGAAAGTGACTATACGGGTAACTTAACGATTAATGAAAGGCCCAGTGCACGATGGGGAAGCTGGATCACTATAACGGTCAATCAGGACGTTATTTTCCAGACTTTTTTATTTCCGTTGAAAAGAGACTTCGAGAAAACTGTCGTCTTTGCACTGATTCAAACTGAAGAAGCACTAAATCGTCGCCAGATAAATCAGGCGTTATTAAGTACGGGCGATTTGGCGCATGATGAATTCTAAATAAAAAATTGTTCGGAGGCTGCAATGCGTGTCAAACATGCAGTAGTTCTACTCATGCTTATTTCGCCATTAAGTTGGGCTGGAACCATGACTTTCCAGTTCCGTAATCCAAACTTTGGTGGTAACCCAAATAATGGCGCTTTTTTATTAAATAGCGCTCAGGCCCAAAACTCTTATAAAGATCCGAGCTATAACGATGACTTTGGTATTGAAACACCCTCAGCGTTAGATAACTTTACTCAGGCCATCCAGTCACAAATTTTAGGTGGGCTACTGTCGAATATTAATACCGGTAAACCGGGCCGCATGGTGACCAACAATTATATTGTCGATATTGCCAACCGCGATGGTCAATTGCAGTTGAACGTGACAGATCGTAAAACCGGACAAACCTCGACCATCCAGGTTTCGGGTTTACAAAATAACTCAACCGATTTTTAAGCCCCAGCTTCATAAGGAAAATAATCATGCAGCGCTTATTTCTTTTGGTTGCCGTCATGTTACTGAGCGGATGCTTAACCGCCCCGCCTAAAGAAGCCGCCAGACCGACATTAATGCCTCGTGCTCAGAGCTACAAAGATTTGACCCATCTGCCAGCGCCGACGGGTAAAATCTTTGTTTCGGTATACAACATTCAGGACGAAACCGGGCAATTTAAACCCTACCCGGCAAGTAACTTCTCCACTGCTGTTCCGCAAAGCGCCACGGCAATGCTGGTCACGGCATTGAAAGATTCTCGCTGGTTTATACCGCTGGAGCGCTAGGGCTTACAAAACCTGCTTAACGAGCGCAAGATTATTCGTGCGGCACAAGAAAACGGCACGGTTGCCATTAATAACCGAATCCCGCTGCAATCTTTAACGGCGGCAAATATTATGGTTGAAGGTTCGATTATCGGTTATGAAAGCAACGTTAAATCGGGCGGTGTTGGGGCAAGATATTTTGGGATCGGTGCAGACACGCAATACCAGCTCGATCAGATTGCCGTGAACCTGCGTGTCGTCAATGTGAGTACCGGTGAGATCCTCTCCTCGGTGAACACCAGTAAGACGATACTTTCCTATGAAGTTCAGGCCGGGGTTTTCCGCTTTATTGACTACCAGCGCTTGCTGGAAGGGGAAGTGGGTTACACCTCAAACGAACCCGTTATGCTGTGTCTGATGTCGGCTATCGAAACAGGGGTCATTTTCCTGATTAATGATGGTATCGACCGTGGTCTGTGGGATTTGCAAAATAAAGCAGAACGGCAGAATGACATTCTGGTGAAATACCGCCATATGTCGGTTCCACCGGAATCCTGACAGATAAAAAAGCAGGAATTATCATCCGGCATTTTACTGTTTAAGCGAAAGCGTGAGTGCCCCTCACGCTTTATTTTTGATTTCCTGCTCACGGTGAGCCGTCTTTGCACTACGCGCCGCCAGCCACAGGCCGCTGTTTTTCATTGCGTAACCAAATACCAGCCCAAGCGCCAGCGAAGGTAACACCAGTTTCCAGTCACCCTGCCCGGCAAACGTCGCGCATGCGCCTATAAACGTCCCCGGAACAAATGAAAGCAGCAGCTGTTTGGCCTGAATACACATCAGAAACGCCACAATACCGGTTATGACATAACCGAGAATTTCCAGATGTGGTGCCAGTGCACTACCGTAAATAATGACCATCGCCCACACCACGCCACTAAGCAGGGTTGCAGCGGAGATCGCCAGCCCTTTCAGCCCACCTTGCGGGCAGGCAAAGTAGGCCGTACAGCCCAGGAAGCCCGCCCAGCTTAGTAAGCCCAGGGAAACAGCCACCCATCCCCAGATACCGGAGAGAATGCCTGTTGTGATTGCAATAGAGAGAAGTATGTTCATGCCGCGCATGATAGCAGAAAACGCGGCCATGAATGAGATCGAGCACACATTTTATGCAACAACAAATTATCTGTTGCAGTTATGAGTGACGATGATCACATTTACTCTTCAGAATCTTCTTCCAGCTCGTCCCACATTGCACTAATGGCATCACGGGTTAGCGGTGCCATGGTGCGCCAGAAAGGCGTGGTTGCATGGGCCTCCACTTTGCCGAGGAACGCACCACACCAGGGTAACAGATACTCACTGAACAGTGTTTCCAGTGCTTCGCTCTCATCTTCCGTTGACTGATCTTCCAGCCAGGAAGCCGCAAGCAGCAATGTGCCGATGTGATCGGCTGGCGTATCCGCCAGTGGCATCCCTCGTTCGGAAAGAAAAGCGCGCACTTCCGCTTCCGTTGCGTCCTCAACCCATGCGCTACGATATGGCGGCACGGCACATTCATCGCCGATAAACAACGCATTGTAATCGGCAGAGACTTGCGCCATATCACAGCTTTTCTGTAAACGCGTCAGTAACTCATCCTGCTCCAGTGGCCAGTTCGCAGCCAGTTTCCCCTCACGAATCAGGGTAAACAGCGGCACCAGTAAAGGATCTTGCGGTTGGCGGTAATAGAGCGAACCCAGCACACGACAGAGGATAGAAAACTCGTTCATTAATATATTTCCATTACTAGTAATTAAAGGTCTGCAAATTCCGCAATCGGTGCCATACCGCGAGATTCAAGGAAGTTCAGTAAGCGGCGCGGAGAAACATTCAAAATGCGCTCTGGCGGAAAATCTACCGCGTCGAGGATTTTAAGACACTCTTCAAATTCCCCCATGGTAAACGCGGTGTGAGAATCCGAGCCTAATGCCACCCAACCTCCAGCATCACGTACCGCTGCGGCTACCGCACGACAGTTGTCTTCACTGCCCTTACGTGAGTGTAAAAATGAAGAATTATTGATTTCCAGCGCCACCTGATGTTTCGCGGCTGCTTCAGCAACGGCTTTCACATCTATTTCATATTTGGGATTTCCGGGATGGCTTATTATATGCACATTGCCGCTGGCGATAGTGGCGATCATCGCTTGTGTATTGGTCGCTTTGTCATGTGGTGCAAAAACCGGCTCATGAAAACCGGCAATAATCAGATCCAGCGAGTCAAACATTTTACCGCTGCAATCAATTTCACCATCAACATTTTTAATGTTAGCTTCGATGCCGCGCAGGATCCCTACCCCATCAACCACTCGCGGCCAGATACGCATGTTAATGAAGTGCCAGTGATGCGGAGCATCTTCCATATCCGGGCCATGATCGGTGATCGCAAAAAGTTTAATGCCCTTTTGTTTGGCCTGGGCAATGTAATCACTCAATGTGCTATATGCATGTGTGCTGGCAACGGTATGCATATGAAGGTCGACGGGATACATAACTCTCTCCTGTATTCAATTCCCGCCAAGGATAGCAGGAATCCTGATGCTTTATTAGTAGCCGCGTGCGCGGTCGACTTGCCCGCAGACCCTCTCCCCTTTTTCGAGCTGGGCAATGGTGCGAGAAATGTACTCCACAGCTTCAGCGGGACGGGTAATCGCGGCGACATGTGGTGTTATCGTCACGCGTGGATGTTGCCAGAGCGGACTTTCAGGCGGTAAGGGTTCACGATTAAAAACATCCAACATTGCGCCTTTAACTTTGCCGCTATCCAGCGCCGCGAGCAGGTCATCTTCCACAACATGAACACCACGCGCCAGGTTGAGGAGATACGCGCCATCCGGTAATTTTTCGAGTAATTGTTGATTAATAATGCCGACGGTTTCAGGGGTATTCGGTAACAAATTAATCAATACCCGACATTGGCTCAGAAATGCAGACAGTTCTTCCCGTCCGGCAAAGCTTTGCACGCCAGGCCACGATTTACGGGTTCGACTCCAGCAACGCAGCGGAAAGCGCCAGGTTTGCAGACTCTGAGCAACTTTACTGCCCAGTACGCCTGCGCCCAAAATGCCGATGGTAAAATCTTCCCAATGATATTCAGGCAGCGGTTGCCAATGCGAACTATTTTGCTGGATGCGATAATCGTCAAAACGTCGAAACCAATGCAGCACCTGACTGACAGCATATTCCTGCATTTGCTCGCCCATACCAGTATCTTCCAGGCGAAAAAGTGGAACAGAAGGGTTCAGCATTTCAGGGTGTGCCTGTAGCTTGCTCAAAATAGAATCAACACCGGCCCCGAGTGCGAACACCGCTTTAAGATCGCGCCCTGCCAGCATTTCAACAGGAGGATGCCAGACTAAAGCATAATCAGCAGAGTCATTATCTCCGCTTTTCCATGCTCTGACTCTTGCCTGAGGAATAGCTTTGCGCAGTGCCTCAATCCACCATTGGGTATCGAACGTTGGGTGATAAAAGATGATATCCATACTGACTCCCGAAAAGCGTTGTGCGAAAT
Source organism: Shigella sp. FC1661 (assembly GCF_001712525.1). NCBI lineage: Bacteria > Pseudomonadati > Pseudomonadota > Gammaproteobacteria > Enterobacterales > Enterobacteriaceae > Shigella > Shigella sp. FC1661. The sequence continues at coordinate 1,461 of NZ_MDGW01000130.1, read as the reverse complement.
TTATTCGCACTTATCGTTATGATCTACAAAGGCCACCAGCATAACAAATCCGTGGTCGGTGGCAAAAAAAGCAGATTTCGCTTATTAAAACCACACATTGATTGAAGTTTGAATAAACGCGCGATTTTTTCAAAAAGTTTGTTGACCTCAGGTCATGATTTCCCTAAATTATCGCCCGTTCCAGCAAGACAGGAACAACAATTTGGTGAGGTGTCCGAGCGGTTGAAGGAGCACGCCTGGAAAGTGTGTATACGGCAACGTATCGGGGGTTCGAATCCCCCCCTCACCGCCATATTTAAAGAAGAGCTCGTACGAAAGTACGGGCTTTTTTTTCGTATATTGCACACACCGGGGGGATGAGAAGCCCCGACCGGGGTTCGACAACTGGCGACAGCCAGTTGGACAGACCGTGAACGCAGTGAGCGGGCTGCCCGCAGGGCGAGCGAAGCGAGTCAATCCCCCCTCACCGCCATCTTTAAAGAAGAGCTCGTACGAAGGTACGGGCTTTTTTTCGTATATTGCACACACCGGGGGGATGAGAAGCCCCGACCGGGATACTTAGTTAATGCACCGGTTCACTCTTTGTCGCCGCGACTAATGGGCGAATCTTGTCACGAGTCTCCCAGACCGGAGGAATTTCCTCCAATTTAGTGACAGAAGCTCGTACAAAAGGCACCCGTGCAAGAGTCATAATTGTATCCAACCAACGGTCACGAATAATGCGATCCGCCCTTTCATGACTCGGGTCATCCAGCTCAATAACACAGACTTTTTTATTGTTCTTCTTTGAAACCAGAACATAATCCATTGCCATGCCATTATAAATTGCAAAGAAACGCTTTCTTTCTTCTTCGCTAAACTCAGGTTGTTCTGGAAAGTTGATCAAGCGCCCCAGAGAGGCCTGGCAATGGATATGACAATAATGTCCAAACCATTTTTCCAGATTATCGAAATACATTTTTTCACAACGAGTGATTAACCACTCTTTTCTTTCCAATAAAATACCTTCGGCAACCATTCCCTGAAATAACTCATCTCGCTCTTGCCAACGAGAGTCACGATAGGTTTTCTGCGGTATATAGCTCCTTGTCGACGCCTTAGCGGCAGGGGAAGTTGCAGATGAAGGGACGGGTTGCGATTTAGCGATGATTACCGATGAGGCAACTTTTCGGAGTGTCAATTTTCTGGCAACAGCAAAACCGGCGATAAATGCAATTGTCAAACAAGTTACAAAAGCCATAAAGCTCATAATTAATTTTCACCTATCCATGTTGATTATATTTCATTACCAATGTTACTCGCTGCAGCGTGTTACATGCCAACAATGCAACGATCAATATATAGTTAGTATCATGGGTGATGCTGCCAACTTACTGATTTAGTGTATGATGGTGTTTTTGAGGTGCTCCAGTGGCTTCTGTTTCTATCAGCTGTCCCTCCTGTTCAGCTACTGACGGGGTG
>NZ_MDGW01000129.1:0-6343 GCF_001712525.1 Shigella sp. FC1661 | reverse complement strand
GTGCGTACCGGGCTGAGAGGCGGTGTAAGTGAACTGTAGTTGCCATGTTTTACGGCAATGAGAGCAGAGATAGCGCTGATGTCCGGCAGTGCTTTTGCCGTTACGCACCACGCCTTCAGTAGCGGAGCAGGAAGGACATCTGATGGAAATGGAAGCCACGCAAGCACCTTTAAATCACCATCATACACTAAATCAGTAAGTTGGCAGCATTACCCTGTATGTTTAATACCCGTCTCTATCGGGTTAATTTTGATGAGGCTAGCGTCCAAGGAATGGGCATTTCCATACTCCGTGGAGAGGAAAATATCCCCATTGATAGTGATACCCTGGTAACACTACAGAAATTCTTTGAAGAAGATTGTACCTCTCATACTGGCATGTCACAAACTGAGGATAATATTAATGCAGTCGCTATGAAGATTACTGCAGATATTATGCAATACGCAGATTGAGGTTAAGTCGAAGAACAGCCAATGAATTGACTTTACAAGAGAGATAACTTATTTGTTTTAGAATCATGAATGTTAGCCCGAGCTAACCTGTTAAAGGTGCAAAAGATTGCACCTTTTTCAGATTACCTCGGGCCTGGTTACGTCGCTTTCGGCTTACTGATTTTCCTCAATTAGCAACGCTTCAAGCAAATCGAGATCGTGCAGTAATTTTTGCAGCGTTTCGTTGCTGATCTCCCGCGTGGCGCGCAGGTGGTACAGTTCAGCACGTTCAGAACGCAATGCCGCCAGACGGAAGCGACGCTCAAGGTTCTCTTCCTGCACGGAACTTTCAACGTCGTTACGTCCATCGGCGCGACGACGCAGGTTACCAATGACGCGAGAACTGACCTCCGTAAGCAGCTGGTTATCGATATTCTCTTCGGTATCCGCCGCCAGACGCTCCTCCATTTTCTGGATCGCCACAATCGCCACTTCTGCCGTTGCCGCTCGCGCAATACGTTCCTCTTTCAATTGTTGCGAATGATCCGCGACTTCAATGTGTTGTAGCAGAATAGGCAACATCACCACGCCGACAAACAGCGAGAAGAGAATGACGCCAGCCGCCAGGAACACCAGCTCATAGCGCGCCGGGAAGACGTTACCATCCGGCAAGAGCAGCGGGATAGAGAGCACACCGGCCAGAGTGATCGCCCCACGCACCCCGGCGAAAGACGCGATCAGGATTTCTCGTGTGGTCCACGAACCAAACTCCATCGGCTTCTTCTTCAGGAAGCGGTTGCTGAACTTTTTCATCGTCCACAGCCAGCCGAAACGGACCAGCATCAGCGCCGCATATATCAGAATAATATCGGTAAACAGCATCCAGATTTCGACGTTAGGGTCGATTTCTGCCGCCATCAGCGACGTCTCCAGAATACCCGGCAGCTGCAGACCTAACAGCAGGAACACCATGCCGTTAAAGACAAATTCCAGCATCGCCCAGGTGCTGTTTGCGCGCAGGCGCATTGCCAGCGGCGCACGGCGCATCACACCGGAGCGGGTGATGGTCATCCCGGCGGCAACCGCAGCGAGGATGCCGGAAACGCCAATATGTTCGGCAATCAGATAAGAAGCGAATGGCAGCAAGAACAGCAGAACGATCTGCGTCGCGGGTTCATCACCGCCCCAGCGGCTGAGGAATCGCAGCGAGCGACCATACAGCCAGCTCACCACAAAACCGGCAAGAATACCACCAATGGCTACTTTCATAAATTCGACCGTCGCACCGCCGACGGTGAAGATCATCGTCCCCATCGCCACTGCCACGGCAAACTTCAACGACACCAGGCCGGAGGCGTCATTCATCAACGCTTCGCCCTGCAAAATGCCCATGATTTTTTTCGGGATGCGCCCTTCGCCAACAATCCCGGAGAGCGCCACAGCATCGGTCGGAGAAAGTACCGCCGCCAGCGCAAAGGCGGGGATCAGCGGAATGCCCGGCACCACCCAGTAAATAAGGAAGCCAATGCCGACCACGGTGACCACCACCAGCGCCAGCGCGAGGCCGAAAATCTCTCGACCATGTTCGAGAAATTCACGGGTCGGCGTTTTCCAGCCATCAGCGAACAGCAACGGCGGGATAAACAAGACTAAAAAGAGTTCAGGATCAAACTCCACATGCAAACCAAACGTCGGCCACGCCAGTAGCGCACCGATGGCGATTTGCATAAGCGGAAGCGGGATCTGAAAGGGCATGACACGAGTGACCACCCCGGACAGCGAGACCACGAGGGTCATTATCAGTATGGTGAAGAAGATTTCCATGCGTTCCCTGTTTGCGATGTTTTTTTATGATCTGAGAAAGGCGTTATGCCTGAATTCTCATTTTTTCAGAATATCGCAAAAGCTCACACAATGTGCGGAGAAAATAAAAACGGGCAGCCATTGCCACCCGTTTTCAGAATCCGATGAAAGATTAGATAGCCCAGCCACCCGCATAGAAGGTCACCAGCGCCACGGCGATAACGACCGTACCGATGTTCAACTTGCGCCATTCGCCGGAAACCAGACGACCAATCACCAGAGTCGCGAAGCCGATCATGATGCCTGTTACGATGTTACAGGTCAGCACGATGAATACCGCCGTAACCAGACCCGCCATCGCATCAACAAAATCAGCAAAGTCGATTTTCGCCACGTTGCTCAGCATCAGCAGGCCAACGTACATCAGCGCCGGAGCCGTTGCATACCCCGGAACGAGGTAAGAGAGCGGAGAGAGGAACAGAATCAGCAGGAACAGCACGCCAACGGTGATAGCCGTCAAACCGGTTTTACCGCCCGCCGCCGTACCCGCCGCAGACTCGATGTATACCGCTGCCGGAGCAGCACCCACCAGGCCAGAGAAAACGCTGCTCATGGAGTCAGTGGTCAGTGCTTTCCCACCGTCGATGATCTGCCCATCTTTATCCAGCAGGTTCGCCTGGCCGGCGACGGCACGGATAGTTCCGGTGGCATCAAATACTGCCGTCATCACCAGCGCCAGAACGCTTGGCAGGACTACAGGATTCAGCGCGCCCATAATGTCCAGGCTGCCAATCAGTGAATTGCCGTTTTCATCGCTCAATGAAGGCATGCCGAAAACGCCGGAGAAATGGACGTTAGGATCGAAGATCAAACCGACAATTGAGATACCGATAATGGTCAGCAGAATGCCACCAGGGACTTTCAGTTTTTCCAGGCCGATGATCACCGCCAGACCTACCAGTGACATAATCACCGGGAAGGTCGCGAAATCACCCAGCGCAACGGGCAGACCATCAAGCGGGTTTTTAATCACCAGACCAACACCATTAGCGGCAATGAGCAGCAGGAACAGACCGATACCGATCCCCGTGCCGTGCGCCACACCGTGCGGCAAGTTGCGCAAATCCAGCTACGGATACCCGTGGCAGAAATTACCGTAAACAGCACACCCATCAGGAACACGGCACCCAGCGCGACAGGTACGCTAATATGTTGCCCCAGCACCAGGCTGAATGCGGTAAACGCCGTCAGGGAGATGGCGCAACCAATCGCCAACGGCAGATTAGCCCACAGACCCATCACGATAGAACCGAGTCCGGCAACCAGACAGGTTGCAACGAAAACTGCCGCAGGCGGGAAGCCTGCTTTACCCAACATACCTGGAACGACGATGACCGAGTAGACCATCGCCAGAAACGTTGTTAACCCGGCAACCACTTCCTGACGGACAGTGCTTCCACGTTGTGAAATTTTAAACCAGGCGTCGAGTGAACCGCCGGTACGCGCTGATGGCGTAGACATAAGAAAACATCCCCTGAGAGTTTAATTTTCGTCAAGATGCGTGGCGGACAATCCCCTGCCAGCGAAACGTTATCTTCCTGCTCCAGGTTTGCGACAATTTACTGCGTCGCAAAAAAGCAAACGTTTAGCTCCGCGCATACAAAACGGGTGGTAAAAAAAGCAAACGATTATCCGGCGATCATAGCGGCTTTTTCAACCGAAGTTTGCTGCTTTTTTCTCTTTTATTGTCTTGACGATGAAAAAACAGGCAATTGATGCGCAAACGTTATCGTCGGTGCGCAAGATTGCAGCGCTATCGAGCCGTATACCGTTCAGGATTGCGATAAAAAATCGTCTGAGATGACAAAAATATTGCGGTTAAAAAGTATACTTTTACACTGGCGAAGAAACGTCGGTGACATACAATTAAAGCATCAACACCAACCGGAACCTCCACCACGTGCTCGAATGAGGTGTGTTGACGTCGGGGGAAACCCTCCTGTGTACCAGCGGGATAGAGAGAAAGACAAAGACCGGAAAACAAACTAAAGCGCCCTTGTGGCGCTTTAGTTTTGTTCATCTTCCAGCAAACGTGCGCCGGTACCTTCTTCTCCTAAGCGGTCGCCCGGGTTACGCAACGGGCAATCACTGCGCGAAAGGCAGCCACAACCAATACATCCGTCCAGTTCGTCACGCAGCGCCACTAAGGTATGAATGCGCCGATCCAACTCTTCTCGCCATTGGGACGAAAGCTGTTTCCACTCTTTCGCACTTAACGTATGCCCTTCTGGCAACACGCCAAACGCTTCACCAATGGTCGCCAGCGGAATGCCAATACGCTGAGCAATTTTGATAATTGCAACATATCGCAACACATCACGTTTATATCGCCGCTGATTGCCGCTGTTACGGATACTGGTAATCAACCCTTTACTTTCATAGAAATGCAGCGCCGATACCGCCACACCGCTGCGTTTCGCCACTTCGCCGGGGGTTAGCAGCGCTTTAATGCGGGGTAATTTCTTTTCCATAAATCGCTTTACCTCAAGTTAACTTGAGGAATTATACTCCCCAACAGATGAATTAACGAACTGAACACTGAAAAGAGGCAGATTTATGTCCCATCAGAAAATTATTCAGGATCTTATCGCATGGATTGACGAGCATATTGACCAGCCGCTTAACATTGATGTAGTCGCAAAAAAATCAGGCTATTCAAAGTGGTACTTGCAACGAATGTTCCGCACGGTGACGCATCAGACGCTTGGCGATTACATTCGCCAACGTCGCCTGTTACTGGCCGCCGTTGAGTTGCGCACCACCGAGCGTCCGATTTTTGATATCGCAATGGACCTGGGTTATGTCTCGCAGCAGACCTTCTCCCGCGTTTTCCGTCGGCAGTTTGATCGCACTCCCAGCGATTATCGCCACCGCCTGTAGTTTTATTGCCCGCGCGTTAACTCCCGCGCGGGTAATTGCTCCATCCATTGCATAAACACCTGCGGCGGCATCGCCTTCGCAAAAAACCATCCCTGGCAATAGCGCACGCCGCGTTTGCGCAGCCAGTTAACCTGCTCCTCAGTTTCGACGCCTTCAGCGATCGTTTTTAACCCCAGGCTGTGCGCCAGCTCGATGATGTGTTCCGCAATCAAATGACTGGTTTTGTGGGTGGTCAGCGTTTCAACAAACGATTTATCGATTTTCAAAATATCGACATTCAATGATTTAAGGTTATGCAAGTTAGAGTAGCCAATACCAAAATCATCAATTGCCACTTCGTAACCAGCCTGGCGGAAAGCCAGAATAATCGGCGTCATTTTTTCGACATCAAGAAATGCATGCTCAGTCACTTCAAATTTAATTTGCTGCGGACGCACCGCGTATTGCTCTGTTTTCTGATTGATTCGCGCTATCAACCGTGACGTATGAAAATCGGAGGCCGACAGGTTAATAGAAACATAGCGATCTGCATGTGTTGCCAGGTAATCGCCCAGATCGCGGAAGACATTATCAATAACATAATCAGTTACCTGTTCTATCATCCCCTCCTTTTCTGCCAGCGGAATAAACTCTGCCGGATTCATTACTTGCTCCTGCTCACCAGGCCAACGTAACAACGCTTCAGCGCCGATACATTTTTCTGTTTTGATATCGATTATTGGCTGGTAATAAAGACAAAGTTGATGTTTTTCTAGAGCGCGTTGCAATTTGCGTTTGGGAGACAAATAGTTTTGTCGAATACGTAGCCAGAGTAATAGCAGAACAAGACTCCCCAAAATACCGGCGGGCAACGCAAAAATAAGGTAATGACTCCAACTTACTGATAGTGTTTTATGTTCAGATAATGCCCGATGACCTTGTCATGCAGCTCCACCGATTTTGAGAACGACAGTGACTTCCGTCCCAGCCTTGCCAGATGTTGTCTCAGATTCAGATTATGTCGCTCAATGCGCTGAGTGTAACGCTTGCTGATAACGTGCAGCTTTCCCTTCAGGCGTGATTCATACAGCGGCCAGCCATCCGTCATCCATACCACGACCTCAAAGGCCGACAGCAGGCTCAGAAGACGCTCCAGTGTGGCCAGAGTGCGTTCACCGAAGACGTGCGCC
>NZ_MDGW01000128.1:0-6360 GCF_001712525.1 Shigella sp. FC1661 | reverse complement strand
GGCAACGAGAGATGAGTTCGGGGTCGAGGTAATCCCCCAGAGAAGTCAGTGGGTTACGCAGAGAATCGTAACGGGATACCAGATCAAGAGCCTGTCCAATGTGCATAAAAAAATCCGGAAACAAGTGAGCGTTTCCGGATTCTTACACAGCCACTGGATCGGTCAACTGATCCTTAACTGATCGGCATTACACCTTTTCGGTGGCGTTTTTTATCGCCCACGCACTACCAGCGCCTGGTCCAGCTCGCGATACGCTTCAACCAGTTTCTCTAGTGAAACGCGACTTAAACCGCTGGGATTTGGCAGCACCCAAATCTGCGTCGAACCAATGGTGAGCGTTTGTTTCCCCCACTGTGCACCGCGCTGGCTGAATCCCTGTTCATATGCTTGTTTGCCCAGAATCGCCAACGCCTGCGGCTGATAATCTTCAATTTTTTCAATCAGCTTACGCCCACCTGCGTGCAGCTCCTGCTTTGAAACTTCATTGGCTTGCACCGTTGGACGGTCTACCAGTTTGGTGACGCCACAACGATAATCCAGCAGATGCTGTGCCTCCTGCGGCTTCAACTGACGGTCGGTAAACCCGGCCTGATATATCACCTTCCAGAAGCGATTTGCTGGATGAGCAAAGGGAAAACCAGTCCCGGCGGATGAAAGCCCAGGGTTGATACCGCAAAACACGACCCGTAACCCTGGAGCCAAAATATCCTCAACCATATTTACTCCTTTCTAACATCACCAGGAAAAGTATAACGGATTGAAAATACATTGTTTATAAAAACAGCAGGCGCACGGTAATGGCTGGATTGCGACACGGAGTTACTTTATAATCCGCTACCATGGCCCCTTAGCTCAGTGGTTAGAGCAGGCGACTCATAATCGCTTGGTCGCTGGTTCAAGTCCAGCAGGGGCCACCAGATATAGCAAAGGCTGACGAGAAATCGTCAGCCTTTTTCTTTTTATATATCAGTTACTTTGCGTGCCAGTAAGCCGCTGCACGTACCCGCTGTGGGTCATACTGTTCCGCTTCAAAGCGGCGGCTTAAATTCTTAACGACTTTACCTTCGCCGGTTATCCAGATGAAGTAATCATCGGCAGGGATTTGCATCTGCGCCAGACGCGCATCTACCGCCTGCTCATCATGTGCCAGCCATTCGATATTAAAACCATCAAGGTGCGCGAGATAATCCTGACAGGCGTTATCCCGCACGCTAACCAGCGCACTAACTTGCGGTTTAACGGCAAGTTTGCTCAACGTTTCCAGGCGGCGGCGCAGTGCGGGCATTCCGGATTCATCGCAGACATACAGCTGATACGCGTAATCTTCCGGCACCACCAGCGAACCGCGCGGACCAGCCACCGTAAGTTTATCGCCCGGTTGCGCCTGCATCGCCCAGCCGCTGGCGACCCCACCGTCGTGAATAAAGAAATCGATCGCCAGTTCATGGCGTAGTTCGTCATACAGCGGCGTATAGTCACGCGACGGTGGGCGTGGTCCTTCCGGCCAGACGATGCCCTCTTCCGTTACCGTTGGCGGCACAAAGTGAGCGTCAGGTTGAGGAAAGAAGAGTTTGCTGTGATCGTCAAAGCCGCGCGATGTAAAACCGTCCAGCGCCTCGCCGCCGAGGACAATGCGCTGAAAACCGGCGCTGATGCGCTCAACGCGTAACACAGTCAGTTCACGGAAGCGCAGATCATTGCGAACGCGCTGCGGGTAGCGGGGGGAGTTATTCATTGTTATCGCCTTCGTGATGGTAATCAGATATATCTAAATAATTTTCGTAAATGATAATGATTGTTAATCATGATAAATGCAAGCGATTAGTAGAACTGATATGTCTATAGTCTGATAAGACGAACCGCCTCTTCTCAGGCATCATTACTCAACGCCGGATGCGGCGTGAACGCCTTATCCGGCCTACGTGTGAGATGAGTCCACATTTAAAAATCATTTTTATTCTTGCAAGAGTGCTCATATCAGATATAAATTAGATATATCTAATCAAGCAAAAGGAGGCTGATATGAGCCATCATCACGAAGGGTGTTGTAAACATGAAGGCCAGCCACGCCATGAGGGCTGCTGCAAAGGTGAGAAGTCAGAACACGAGCACTGCGGACACGGTCACCAGCATGAACACGGTCAATGCTGCGGTGATCGCCACGGTCGCGGCGGCGGTCGTCGGCAACGTTTCTTTGGTCACGGTGAATTGCGTCTGGTGATTCTGGATATTCTCTCGCGCGATGACAGCCACGGTTACGAATTGATTAAAGCGATTGAGAATCTAACCCAAGGGAATTACACCCCAAGCCCGGGCGTCATCTACCCAACGCTGGATTTTCTGCAGGAGCAGTCGCTGATTACCATCCGCGAAGAGGAAGGTGGTAAGAAGCAGATTGCGCTGACCGAACAAGGCGCGCAGTGGCTGGAAGAAAACCGCGAACAGGTGGAGATGATTGAAGAACGCATCAAAGCGCGTTGCGTTGGCGCGGCACTGCGCCAGAACCCGCAAATGAAGCGGGCGCTGGATAATTTTAAAGCGGTGCTGGATTTACGCGTCAACCAGAGCGATATCAGTGATGCACAAATAAAAAAGATCATTGCGGTGATCGACCGCGCCGCTTTTGATATTACGCAACTGGATTAATCGCCGCATCCGCCAGTGGCGCGGTGCAATTGCCGGATGCGACGCTTGACGCGCCTTATCCGGCCTACACCCGCTACACACCCCGCAGGCCTGATAAGATGCGCCAGCATCGCATCAGGCATTGTGCTCCAACCGCCGGATCCGGCATACCGATTAATGCAGCACCGTCACCGCGTCTTCCAGTCGGCTGGCGCGGTGTTTCACCATCGCCGACACCTGCGCACTCTCTTCCACCAGCTCAGCATTTTTCTGGGTGATCAGGTTAAGCTCATCCACTGCACGGGTCAGGCTGGAAAGCCCATCGGCCTGTTCCAGCGTTGAATGGCTAATCTGGGCGATCAACTGGGTGACGTTTTTCACCTGTGCCACAATATCTTCCATCGTCCGTCCGGCGGCGTGTACCTGCTGCGAACCGGATTGCACCTTATCAGCACTGGCATCAATCAGCTTGCGAATATCGTTGGCAGCATTAGCGCTGCGGCTGGCTAAATGACGCACTTCCCCTGCCACCACTGCAAAACCTTTGCCCTGTTCGCCGGCACGCGCCGCTTCCACCGCCGCATTCAGGGCCAGAATATTGGTCTGAAACGCAATATCGTTAATCAGCGAAGTAATGGTGCCAATGCGCTGGGTACTGTCGGCGATATCGTCCATTGTCTTGATCACCGTGGTCATCGCCTCCCCACCCTGCACTGCCGCATTACTGGCGGTGATAGAAAGTTTATCGGCAGCCGACGCCGTGGCAGAGTTCTGTTTCACCGACGCCGCCATTTGGTTCATGGTCGCCACCGTTTGCTGAACGTTATCAACTGTCTGCTGGGTATGTTCGTTCAGTTCATCGGTGCCTTTCGCCAGCGTCTCACTGCCATTTCTGACACTGGACACCTGGCTTGAGACATCGTTAATTAGCCAACGGCACATCAGGCCAAGCTGCCCTACCGCGCGTAATGTCAGCCCCAGCTCATCGCTGCGATTCAGGTGCTCAACACTATTACGCTCTCCGGTCGCCACCTTCAGTGCCTGACGGGCAACATTTTCTATCGGGCACACAATCTGCCATTCAAAACAAGCGCTTGCCAACAATACCACTAACACACAGAGGAAATACGTCACCACCGGGGCAGCAACAAACCAAAGCATGGCCGCCAGCAAGATAAACATCAGGGTCATAACTCCACGCACCCGCCAGCGAAGCGGTAATGAAGGCAGTTTACCCAGCCAGCCTTTACGCACCACCAGGCCTTTATGAATACGCTTACTGGTACGTCCGGCGTTCAGCGCTTTGTACAGCGGCTCCACCGCCGCAATCTCTTCATCCGTCGCCCGGGTACGAATCGACATATAGCCACTGATTTTTCCCTCGCGCACCATCGGTACCGCATTGGCCCGCACCCAATAATGGTCGCCATTTTTGCGGCGATTTTTCACGATGCCGCTCCAGGGCTCCCCTTTTTTCAGGGTGAACCACATATCCGCAAACGCCGCTTTTGGCATATCCGGGTGACGCACCATATTGTGCGGCTGCCCTTGTAACTCTTGCAAGGTAAAGCCGCTCACCTGCACAAAAGTGTCATTAGCATGAGTGATATAGCTTTGCAGATCGGTAGTGGACATCAGAGTGGTATCGTCCGCCAGCGGGGTATTTTGCTGGGTGACATACGGATGAGAAGACATGTTCGCGTCCTATGCAGGTTATATGGTTGTTAACTTCTTGTCAGAGTTTATGTCGGCCCCGCTGCGGTTATCTTTAACCGATTAATTTGATTTAGATCGCAATTTGCGATTAAAGCACAAATCTAATTCCTTGATTTAAAATACTTTCACTCTGTTACTATACGAAAACGTTAATTATCTTGCCCAAAATCAAGCAATTATCGCCCTGAAAACGTGCATTTGCACAGCAATCATCAAATCCATACCCGACAAAAACCGTGCAAAATAACAACGAATGTTAACAAATAGCATTAAATACTGCGCAAATGATAACCACATTTGTGTTTATCCCGATTTTCGCGATCGCAGCCGGAGTGGCGCAATCCCTGCAATACTTAAATCGGTATCATGTGATACGCGAGCCTCCGGAGCATATTTTGAACAGGTTACCTTCGAGCGCATCGGCTTTAGCGTGCAGCGCCCACGCCCTGAATCTCATTGAGAAGCGAACGCTGGATCATGAGGAGATGAAAGCACTTAACCGAGAGGTGATTGAATACTTCAAAGAGCATGTCAATCCGGGGTTTTTAGAGTATCGCAAATCTGTTACCGCCGGCGGGGATTACGGAGCCGTAGAGTGGCAAGCGGGAAGTTTAAATACGCTTGTCGACACCCAGGGACAGGAGTTTATCGACTGCCTGGGAGGTTTTGGAATTTTCAACGTGGGGCACCGTAATCCAGTTGTGGTTTCCGCCGTACAGAATCAACTTGCGAAACAACCGCTGCACAGCCAGGAGCTGCTCGATCCGTTACGGGCGATGTTGGCGAAAACCCTTGCTGCGCTAACGCCCGGTAAACTGAAATACAGCTTCTTCTGTAATAGCGGCACCGAGTCCGTTGAAGCAGCGCTGAAGCTGGCGAAAGCTTACCAGTCACCGCGCGGCAAGTTTACTTTTATTGCCACCAGCGGCGCGTTCCACGGTAAATCACTTGGCGCGCTGTCGGCCACGGCGAAATCGACCTTCCGCAAACCGTTTATGCCGTTACTGCCGGGCTTCCGTCATGTGCCGTTTGGCAATATCGAAGCCATGCGCACGGCTCTTAACGAGTGCAAAAAAACCGGTGATGATGTGGCTGCGGTGATCCTCGAACCGATTCAGGGTGAAGGTGGCGTAATTCTGCCGCCGCCGGGCTATCTCACCGCCGTACGTAAGCTATGCGATGAGTTCGGCGCACTGATGATCCTCGATGAAGTACAAACGGGCATGGGGCGCACGGGCAAGATGTTCGCCTGCGGGCATGAGAACGTACAGCCGGATATCCTCTGCCTTGCCAAAGCGCTCGGCGGCGGCGTGATGCCGATTGGCGCGACCATCGCCACTGAAGAGGTGTTTTCAGTTCTGTTCGACAACCCATTCCTGCATACCACCACCTTTGGCGGCAACCCGCTGGCCTGTGCGGCGGCGCTGGCGACCATCAATGTGTTGCTGGAGCAGAACTTACCGGCTCAGGCTGAGCAAAAAGGCGATATGTTGCTGGACGGTTTCCGTCAACTGGCGCGGGAATATCCCGATCTGGTACAGGAAGCGCGTGGTAAAGCGATGTTGATGGCAATTGAGTTTGTTGATAACGAAATCGGCTATAACTTTGCCAGCGAGATGTTCCGCTAGCGCGTACTGGTGGCCGGAACGCTCAATAACGCCAAAACGATCCGCATTGAACCGCCACTGACACTGACCATTGAACAGTGTGAACTGGTGATCAAAGCGGCGCGTAAGGCGCTGGCGGCCATGCGAGTAAGTGTCGAAGAAGCGTAATATCAAATCGGATGGCGATACGACGTCGCCGGTAATGCTGCCAACTTACTGATTTAGTGTATGATGGTGATTTTAAGGTGCTTGCGTGGCTTCCATTTCCATCAGATGTCCTTCCTGCTCCGCTACTGAAGGCGTGGTGCGTAACGGCAAAAGCACTGCCGGACATCAGCGCTATCTCTGCTCTCATTGCCGTAAAACATGGCAACTACAGTTCACTTACACCGCCTCTCAGCCCGGTACGCAC
>NZ_MDGW01000127.1:0-6488 GCF_001712525.1 Shigella sp. FC1661 | reverse complement strand
ACTGGCCGATAAACCGGGTCGGCGAACTGCTCCCCTGGCGCGTAGCACTGCCGACTGAATAACACATCCCCGTCAATACGGTTCTTGCTGCACGCTTACGCTTACTTTACCTTTGATGATGTAATAGTTATTTCCGTCGGTACTCATTTTTCCCTGAAATAATGTCACGGATGTTTCTTCCTGCTGATCCTGCAGGCGCAGTCGTAAGGTCATATTTTTAATGAGCTGAGATCCGGGTGGCAAGGGGTATTTGCTGTCAGATACTGGGCGACTGAGTCTGATGTGGCGCGTATACAGCCCGTTTTCGTACAGGGTGGCCTCTGTTATGGTGTCAGTGACCAGCATGTGGGAGACAATGCTGTATTCTTTTTTAAAGCACCCACCAGAAACGGTGATTGTAATGATAATGGTCTTCTCGATCGAGATGTAAATACCCGTTTCGTTATACTGTCCGTATCGGAACCATGAGAACTCAGTTGCATTCCAGCCATGCTCCAGAATATGTGCATTTTTTTGCCTGATAGTTTCTTTTTTTTATTCGCTCATGTTTAAGGCATAACAGGCAGATAAATAATGTCAGAAAAAGAAAGCTAATAATGAGAGCAAGAGCGATATAGTCTGTCACAGGGTAATACATATTCTCTCCGGTAGAAGAAGGGCCGCAAACGCGGCCCGGGCTGTTATCAGAAAGAGTAACGGAAGTTGGCGTTGATCGCGTTATCCACGTTGTATTTACCAAATGCCGATTTCTCAAACTCAAGACCGAAGCGAAGATTATCGCGAATTTCGGCGTTGAGACCAACATTCATGAGAATACGACCGTCTTTTTCACCTTTGATACGTTTCTCACCGGACGCATCACGCAGTACGGTTTCACCGTTGGCAAACAGGTCAAACTGGTAGCCAAGGCCGGCGCGGGCTGTGACTTTCCAGTCCTTACCGGAGAAGGATTTACCCACATCAACACCGGTACGCCCAATCAGCGGATTAAAGTCCTTATCCTTCATGGTCACGCTCATTCCGCGATCCTGCCAGTCGAACCGTTTACCTGATACGGCCCCATAAACCAGTTCTGCCTGCGGCTCAATCCAGGAGTCTTCTGTTACATGATAGCGGTAGCCTGCTTCAGCACCCACATACAAGGAATGAGAACTGTAGTCTTTTGTTCCGAGCCCAGCAAAGGTCGCCGAGTACTCATTATCATGGTGAACATACTTACTAATCAGGTCGATATAGGCACCAGAGTCAAATATAGCGGAAGCATACAGACCTGCCCCGACGGACTTCGTCTTGCCACTGAATGCATTACTGCTGGCATGACTGTCGGTATACGTCATAGTCAGACCAGTGAAAAGGTCAAGTCCATCCAGCTCATGTTTTTTATCCACACCAATCTGCACATGGGTGTAGTTGTCACTGTATCCACCAGAAGCTGAACCTGCTCCGCTCATGATGCGGGCCCATGCACCGGCCTCGCCATTGGTGTCACGCAGATCCCCCATTCGTTTATTCAGGTTGTTGACTTCTGTCAGGAAGGCTTTGTAATTACCGGACATATACGATTTTGCTGCACTGGAAGATGCTGTATTTTCAGCCACCTTATATCCGGTCAGGGTCCACGTGGTATGTTCCTGATCCTCTTTCGTGCTGATCACAGGAGATATGTTGCTGAAACCTATGGCCTGAGTACTGGCTTTAAATATCTCTTTATTGCTTCCTTTTGGGGCTGTTATCAGGTCAACGTTTAATCCTGAGTTATTATTTCCCACTTTCTGTATATCGACCGACAGACTGTTATTGCGTCCGGTTAACTGATTTTTAACAATGAGTTTATCCGATTGATTTACAGACTGGCTCAGATCAGCCCGCATAATCACAGCAGTATTAGTGGCATCCAGTGTGTTTACAGTCACAGTATGGAAACCCGAATTCTCTATGTTACTAAACAACAAAAGACTGTCGCGGGTTTTTAATGATTGCAGGGCTGACTGTCCGTTTACTCTCCATAAGGTGTTATACATGCTGGCTGAGGCAGCAGGAGCATCAATACCTCCGGTATAAGAAGTATCAAAGCCACCCAGCAAACCTGTAGCCAGCGGTGTGTGTGTGGTTTTGTCCAGGTTATCTTCTTTATACTGGTCAACACCAAACAGAATAGATGCTTTTTTGTCTGATTTTATATTACCATTGACCCAGGCATAATTTTGAGCCTTTAACGTGGCACCATCTTCTGTCATATTATATCCATCTGACATATAGATTGCCGGGCTGTATTTATTATTTTCTGTAGGGGTGCCTGTTAATGTCAGGGTTCCGGCCAGTTCAATAGCTTTATCTACATACATTTTTCCCTGGGCGGTAACAGTAGCTCCTTTGTTGATAATCAGGTCTGTATTAATTAAGGATAATGCACCAGTCATAGTAACAGTTGATTTATCACCAACAGTTATTTTGCTGTTTTGAGCACTCAGACTGCCGTTGAAACTACTTTCGCCTGCTGAATCCCCGGAGCGAAGCTGTTGTCTGAATCCAAAACCTTCGCCAGTAATGTTTCTTCCTGAGAACATGTCAATGTATGCAGTTTTATTTCCCAGAACAATTTGAGAGTTTTTAGCCTCTATGTGTCCTTTTACATTAGCATCCCGGCCTATACTCAGGGTTGCGTTTTCTAAATTTAATTTCCGGAAATTAAATTTACGACTTTCCCAGTCGGGCTGGGAAAAAGAGGCTATCTGATTGTTGGACTTATATTCCGTATTGTAACGTTTATTTACAGTGCTTTCCTGGTCCTTTATGGCAGCAGAATAATCTTTTTGACATAAAAAAGGAATTGGACAGTTGTTATTGCCTTCTTTAAATATGGCATGTTCTGTCGCATGTCCTTGTAATGTTAACTGTGCATTCCGGACAGAGATATCGTTTTTGATATCGACTGAGCCATCAAAGATCAGATTGGCATTATTGTTATGTTGCTGGGTAGTATTGATAATATGATTTATGCTTATATTACCTGATACATTCCCATGGTACATATATGCATCAGTATTAGTAAGTGATAATGTTGATTGCTTCACGTTTGAGTTCGTTACGGTTGTTCCCGCATCTGTTGCTGCGATTTTCTGAAATGACTGGTCATAGCCGTTTAGATCCAGTGTTCCGCCATTTCTGGTAAAATAGATTTCGCCATTACCGCTTTCGCTTAAAGCGTCTTTGGCATTTATTTTTACCGTACCTTTACCTCCGGCCATGTAAATTTTATTGAAGGCTTTTTCAGCACTAAGGATGACAGTCCCATTACCTATTTTAAGGTTATTTCCCTGTGCTATTTTTACATCCAGAGTACCACTACCTATTTTATGCAGATTATCTCCGGCAACGCCCTTAACATTCCATTCAACGGTGGTATTATTATCAATATCTATCCCGGCACCTTTATAAGACTTATCTTTTCCGTACACTTTATATGTCTGGTTCTTATCGAATATAAGCCCGCCAATGCCAAGATCGGTATCCTGCTTGAGCGTTAATTCCCCTCCTCCTGAGACAGACAGGTCCTTATCTTTTATAATCGATGATAACTCTTGTTTTTTACCATCCAGCTGCATAGTGTTTGTGAAATTCTTTTTTAAATTGTTTACCAGAATATTATTAAATAACGAGTAGTTTGTCCAGGCTATATTGGTACTACTGATAAAACCAACTGTACTGGTAACACCATGGAAAACCCATTTTTGTTGTTCTTTATCATATAGATAAGAACCAGAACCACTATCGCCAAAAATTGGTGAGTTTTTAAAAGGGGTTCTGTTGGTATAAATGTAACTCTTGTTTTTCCAGTCCAGATTAAAAAGACTTGCGCTTAACAAGTCGGGATTATAGTTTTGTCCAAACAGATATTGTTTGCCGTTTAATATCGTTGAGGTTGTTCCGGCACCTGCTCTGAAGCCAATTATTTGTTCCTTACCGTTGTAGTTTACGCCATATCTTTTCATCGCATCTTCGGGAGAAAGTGAGAAGTCGGCACTCTCCGTAACCCCTGTTGTTTCCACGACGAATTTATTCAGACGATGAACCGAAAAGTCGCCAGATGATACTCTGTTACTTGCTTTATATGCTGTCTGATCCCATGACTGTGTTTTTATTGCATGATGCTGTGTACCGTTATGAGTCGCAGTAACACTGTACGCACCTCCAATTGATGTTGTTGCACCTTTGTTGGAAACAGCAGAAAAATCAGGTACAGGTAGTTCTGGAAAATGAAATATCTTTCCATCTTTCATCATTAATTGAACATTTGTTGCACCCGGTCTGAACTCTCCTCTGTTTTGAGCAAGGTCAAGATAATCGCGGGTCCATATATTATTTATATCCAGCATTGCTGCAAATGCTGTTTCGCCATAACTTCCATATATTGAGGATAAAATAATACCGAGGATAACTTTCTTTCTTGATGTACCGACACTAACTTTCCGGGTCAGTTCAGAAACAGCAACTAATCCACCTGTAATATGACTATATTTCAGTGAATAAATTTTATTCATACGTGAACTCCGATATTTCTGAGTTGTGGTTATGGGATAGCATTTAATTACAACGGGGAACTATCAGTCATGGTACGTAACTGATAAGGTATAATGATAACCACTGTCAGTTATATTTGTATGACAGATGTAACAAAATGAAAAAAAAGATAAGCACAAGTGATTGATTGGTCAGATATTGACCACTTGGTGTTTGTATTTTGAACTTTGCGATCAAAATTTGATCTTTGTTGTTTCCGGTCAATCCTTTACAGGTTTTCTGTATTATCCGGGGGAGTTAAGTCTGTCGATGTCCGACAGACTTTGATGATGGAAACAACATGCAGCGATAATGTGCATGCTGTTTTGCAGGTGGAACTCAGAAGGTGAACTGGAACTGTGCGACCGCACCGTAAGTGTTGTCCGTGCCGATCAGGCCTGCAACATCAAGGTGAACCACATCAAACGGTGAGATCCCCACCCCGGCCGTGAATGCACTGCCGTCGTTACCGGCCAGATTCTGACGGTAACCGGCGCGCAGCTGTGCCCATTTCCAGGCATTAAATTCTGCGCCAATGGCGGCAAACTGACGGTTGCTGTCGGAGGTGAAACCGCTGGCCGGGGTCAGATCCACATCAAATGCGGTGGTGAACATCGCGTTGTGCCAGGAGACACCGGCCGTCACCTGCGGGCGGATCCTGAAGGTTTCCGTGATACCGTTCACTTCTTTTGTCTCAATACTACGGGGGATCAGGTTCTGTGCGACCAGTCCCAGCGTCCAGTTGTCATCCAGGTCCGTACTGGCACCGATGTCGGCGTTGATGCCATTTTTCGTGTTGTGGTAGCGGTCGCCTTTGAAGGCGCTGCTGTCATAATTTCTGACCAGCACGTTGTAGTTGAACAGGTCGACGCGCTGGAATTTGGGGGGGAAGCCCAGAGACCATTTCTGCCCGGCCGTTTCCAGTTCCGTAGCCAGAGCAATACCCACATCAGTGATCAGTGCCGCGCGGGCAAAGGCCTGTGATGTCAGGCGGCTTTTGTCCACCTCCTGCCCGGTGCTGTTTGCCACCTCTTCCAGGTAAGTGAGGTCAGCATCAGAGACTTTACCGTCGACACTGACGGTGCCGTGTGATTTAACCATCAGTGCGGCAGAGAGGCGATCACCGGGAAGGGCCGCCACAGCAGAAACGCCCAGCTGTGCGGCGGCATGTGTGTTACGGAAGTCCCGGAGGTGTTCTTTCAGGCGTGCGGCAGCCTCAGGAACACCGTGGTTACTTTCGATGGCGCGGTCGAAGGCCTTCCACTCATCACTGATCCGGTCGGCGTTGTCGGTGATATTATCCGGATTGGAGAGCTGCGCGCGACGGACGGAAGCAGGATGCTGGGCTCATGCGCGACGCAAAATCCACGATGTATATATCAGTACTAAAAGCGCGACGGCGGAAGAAGCTCTGAAACTAATCGGTGAACTGTACGCCATAGAGCACGATATACGCGGGTTACCGGTGTCTGAACGCCTGGCGGTCAGGCAAATGCAGAGTAGACCGCTCCTGACTTCCCTGTATAAGCTGATGCAGGAGAAAGAACACACGTTATCGAAGAAATGTCGTCTTGAGGTGTACTGGCAATAGCGGACACTACCATTTGTTCTTTTTTTAAGCAGCCATCTGATGATATTTTTCCCTGAAGGCTGCCGGGGAGATATTCCCCAGACGAGAGTGACGACGCTGACGATTGTAGAAAATCTCGGTAATGCTGCCAACTTACTGATTTAGTGTATGATGGTGATTTTAAGGTGCTTGCGTGGCTTCCATTTCCATCAGATGTCCTTCCTGCTCCGCTACTGAAGGCGTGGTGCGTAACGGCAAAAGCACTGCCGGACATCAGCGCTATCTCTGCTCTCATTGCCGTAAAACATGGCAACTACAGTTCACTTACACCGCCTCTCAGCCCGGTACGCACCAGAAA
>NZ_MDGW01000126.1:0-6510 GCF_001712525.1 Shigella sp. FC1661 | reverse complement strand
GGCAACGAGAGATGAGTTCGGGGTCGAGGTAATCCCCCAGAGAAGTCAGTGGGTTACGCAGAGAATCGTAACGGGATACCAGATCAAGAGCCTGTCCAATGTGCATAAAAAAATCCGGAAACAAGTGAGCGTTTCCGGATTCTTACACAGCCACTGGATCGGTCAACTGATCCTTAACTGATCGGCATTACTCCGGGATGTGCTGTTTCAGCCTCGCGACCAGCTCACGCTGTGTCAGCGTTTCCGTCGCCGTTTATCCCGTTTTGTGGTCCAGGTAACGGAAGCTCAGGCTCGCCCCTCCGTTGTAATGTGCCAGCCGGGAGGCCGCTATCGGCGGCTTCTTCAGATAACGACCCAGGTAGCGCGCCGTATTCCTCCCGCCGGCCGTTTTCTTCGACATGTACATCAGGCGCGGAGCTCATCGGGGCGCGGGAATGAAATCCCATTCAGACTCCGGATAGATTCAAGCAAGCCCACTTATCGTCAAAATCGGTGTTGCAAAAACGGGAGTGACCATAGATCCGTTTTCCAAGCGGACCCCATAATATCGGCTGGTAAACATCACTCGCTAGTGCATTCTTTTTGTTGGTAATGATAATTATTTACATTTATTCTTTGATGTTTTATCATAATTAATGTTTTATCAATAAATATATGGAAATATATTGTTTCAGATGGGAATATGAGAAAGTTCATCCTTATTTCTATGATAACGTTAGCTAGTGTTAGTCTGGGAGCCTGCAGACAGAATGTCACCATAAAGCAGGATGCGCCAGGGCAGAAAGCTTTCCTGATTGACGGGCAGATTTACGATTTGCACAGTGGCAAAATTATTTCTAGCAGCGAGCTTTTGGCGGATCTTGCTACCGCTCGACATCTTATTATTGGTGAAAAACACGATAATGCCGAGCATCATCAGATTGAGCTTTGGCTTATTCAAAATCTGCTCATCCAGCGACCACAGGGGAGTGTGTTGCTTGAGATGTTGACGTCAGACCAACAGCCCCGAGTTAACCAAGTTAAATGTTGGCTGAAAGATAATCCTGTGGTTCGAGATAGCCGTGTTCAGGAACTACTTAACTGGCAAAAAGGGTGGTCCTGGGAGATGTATGGCGACATCGTCATGCAGCTATTACGTGGGCCTTACCCGCTGCTCAATGCCAACATTGGCCGGGAGCAGATGTTGGCACTGTACAAAAAAAACGAATTTCCTAAAGGAAAAAAATCCACTGCACCTGTGGTACAAGAAGCTCTGCGTGAAACCATCATAGCTATGCATGAAGGCAACCTTGAAAGCCAGCAACTGACGTCAATGCTCTCTGTTCAGCAGCAGCGGGATCGCTACATGGCCCGCCAGCTTCTGAGTGCCCCGGTACCGTCGTTGTTGATTGCAGGTGGTTATCACGCGTCAAAAAGCATGGGCGTACCGTTACACATGGAAGATCTTGCCACCGGCACCCATCCAGTGGTGTTGATGCTTGCAGAAAAAGGAATGAACATCACAGTAGATCATGCTGACTACGTGTGGTTTGTAGCGCCAGATACAACAAAAAGGTAAACCATGGATGATGAATATTCTCCACTTCCCACAGTCGGTAAAATGGAGCAGCTGGTTTATCTGTTCTCTACTGCTTCATGGACTGATTTTCCTTACGTTTATCTGGCGTTTTTCCGAAGTTCAGCCCGCTATGTCTCCTGCACCGGCGATCATGCTGCAATGGGCAGAAATTATAGAGGCTCCTTCTTCTCCACTTTCGCTTCCGGTGGGAATCGCTCAACAGGAGTCCGCAGTGACAGAAGAAAAGCAACAAACTGAGGACAGACAACAACGTCCTGTCACTGAAGACAGTGATGCAACCATTGAAATAACTAGGAAGAAAAAGTCATCCGATGGAGAAAAGAAAAAGACACGTCCACCTCGTAAGATAAAGGCTCAAACCAGCGACAGCAACCCCACAGCCGTTTCCAGTAATGCTGCACCTCAGGCTCTGGTCGAATCGTCCCGTATTGCTGCGCCTTTTAACAGTGACTCAACAAAGCGAGATAATTCTGAGGCATCTTGGGAAAGCAGAGTAAAAGGCCACCTTAACCGTTATAAACGTTACCCTGGCGATGCCAGAAAACGTGCACGAACCGGCACAGCCGTTGTGACTTTTACCGTAAACACGGAAGGCACTATTGTCAGTAGTTTCTTGGAAATCTCTTCAGGAACCCTTTCTCTTGACCGCGAAGCTATTGCTGTTTTAGAACGCGCTCAACCACTTCCCAAACCACCGCCTGAAATATTGGAGGGAGGATTATTTAAAGTAAAAATGCCGATTACCTTTAAGTTGAAGGAGTAAAGGGATAATTGGCCGTTCAAGTTCATTTAACTGAAATTTAATTTTCATTTTTATGCTTAACATTTTATCAAACTTTTCCACTGTCGAAAAAATCAAAAAGACAGTAGATCATAATTAATAAACAAATAGTTATACTTATCTTTATTAATATTATATCCAAGGAAATTTATGAACGTTATAAAACTGGCTATCGGCTCAGGCATATTATTGCTCAGCTGCGGTGCTTACTCACAATCCATCAGTGAAAAAACTAATTCCGACAAAAAAGGAGCGGCAGAATTCAGTCCGCTCAGCGTTTCTGTCGGGAAGACGACCAGTGAGCAGGAAGCTCTCGAGAAAACAGGCGCGACCAGTTCCCGGACAACGGACAAAAACCTGCAATCACTTGACGCAACAGTGCGTAGTATGCCTGGTACTTATACTCAAATAGATCCTGGTCAGGGAGCAATCAGTGTGAATATTCGAGGCATGAGCGGATTTGGTCGTGTAAACACTATGGTCGATGGTATTACCCAGAGTTTTTACGGAACCTCTACCTCCGGAACAACGGCGCATGGTTCAACTAACAATATGGCTGGCGTACTTATAGATCCTAACTTACTGGTAGCAGTTGATGTTACACGCGGTGACAGCAGTGGCTCTGAAGGGATCAACGCCCTTGCCGGTAGTGCAAATATGCGTACTATTGGCGTTGACGATGTAATATTTAACGGTAATACATATGGCCTTCGTTCACGTTTCTCTGTCGGTAGTAATGGGCTGGGACGCAGCGGAATGATCGCCCTTGGTGGAAAAAGCGACGCTTTTACGGATACGGGAAGCATTGGCGTTATGGCTGCTGTGAGCGGCAGTTCTGTGTACTCTAATTTCTCAAATGGTTCTGGAATTAACAGCAAAGAGTTTGGTTATGATAAATATATGAAGCAGAACCCCAAATCCCAACTGTATAAAATGGATATCAGACCAGACGAATTTAACAGCTTCGAACTTTCCGCTCGAACCTATGAAAATAAATTTACACGTCGTGATATAACCAGTGACGACTATTACATTAAATATCATTACACCCCTTTTTCTGAATTAATTGACTTTAACGTAACGGCCAGTACCAGTCGCGGTAATCAAAAGTATCGTGATGGCTCGCTGTATACTTTCTACAAAACCTCAGCGCAAAATCGTTCTGACGCGCTGGATATCAACAATACCAGCCGGTTCACTGTCGCGGACAATGAACTGGAGTTTATGCTGGGCAGCAAACTGATGCGTACCCGCTATGACCGGACCATTCACTCAGCGGCGGGCGACCCGAAAGCGAACCAGGAATCGATCGAGAACAATCCGTTCGCACCCTCCGGCCAGCAGGATATTTCAGCGCTGTATACCGGGCTGAAGGTTACGCGCGGCATCTGGGAGGCAGATTTCAATCTCAACTACACACGTAACAGGATCACAGGGTACAAGCCCGCCTGCGATTCACGCGTTATCTGCGTGCCACAGGGTAGCTACGATATTGACGATAAAGAGGGTGGCTTCAACCCTTCAGTTCAGCTTTCTGCTCAGGTAACACCATGGCTTCAGCCGTTCATTGGCTACAGCAAATCCATGCGTGCCCCGAACATCCAGGAGATGTTCTTCTCTAATTCAGGAGGCGCATCCATGAACCCATTCCTGAAGCCTGAACGTGCAGAAACCTGGCAGGCGGGTTTTAACATTGATACCAGAGATTTACTGGTCGAACAGGATGCCCTGCGCTTTAAGGCTCTGGCGTACCGCAGCAGGATCCAGAACTACATCTACAGCGAGTCTTATCTGGTTTGTTCTGGAGGTCGTAAATGCAGTATGGCTGAGGTGATTGGCAATGACTGGGAGGGCATTAGCGATGAATACAGCGACAATATGTACATCTACGTTAACTCGGCAAGCGACGTTATTGCAAAGGGCTTCGAACTGGAGATGGATTATGATGCAGGTTTTGCTTTTGGCCGACTCTCTTTCAGCCAGCAGCAAACAGACCAGCCAACCTCCATCGCCAGCACCTACTTTGGCGCAGGGGATATGACCGAACTGCCCAGAAAATACATGACGCTGGATACTGGTGTTCGCTTCTTCGATAACGCGTTGACCCTGGGCACTATCATAAAATACACAGGCAAGGCTCGTCGCCTGTCGCCTGATTTTGAGCAGGACGAACATACCGGCGCAATAATCAAACAGGATTTGCCGCAGATCCCAACGATTATCGATCTCTATGGTACTTACGAGTACAACCGCAACCTGACACTGAAACTTTCGGTACAAAACCTGATGAACAGAGATTATTCGGAGGCGCTGAATAAGCTCAACATGATGCCAGGTCTTGGTGACGAGAGCCACCCAGCCAATTCCGCGCGTGGCAGAACATGGATATTTGGCGGGGACATTCGTTTCTGATGACAATTTCCGCCAGGTTCAGACAATACGTTTTCTCTCTTATGTCAATTTTATTGCAGGAACGAAAAATGAATATTTTCACTTTATCCAAAGCACCGCTATACTTGTTAATTTCACTATTTTTACCCACGATGGCCATGGCTATCGATCCACCTGAACGCGAACTTTCGCGATTTGCCCTGAAAACGAATTACCTTCAGTCCCCTGATGAAGGCGTCTATGAACTGGCGTTTGATAATGCCAGTAAAAAGGTGTTTGCAGCAGTCACCGATCGTGTAAATCGTGAAGCCAATAAAGGCTATCTGTATTCGTTTAATTCAGATTCGCTGAAAGTCGAAAATAAATACACGATGCCATACCGGGCATTTTCGCTGGCGATAAATCAGGATAAACATCAGCTCTATATCGGACACACCCAGTCAGCGTCCCTGCGTATCAGTATGTTTGACACCCCAACCGGTAAACTGGTAAGAACCAGCGACAGGTTAAGTTTTAAAGCGGCAAACGCTGCAGATTCGCGTTTTGAGCATTTGCGCCATATGGTTTACAGCCAGGATTCCGATACCCTGTTTGTGAGTTATAGCAATATGCTGAAAACGGCCGAGGGCATGAAGCCTCTGCATAAGCTGTTAATGCTCGACGGGACGACGCTTGCCTTAAAAGGCGAGGTTAAGGATGCTTACAAAGGTACAGCGTATGGTCTGACGATGGATGAAAAAACACAGAAAATCTACGTTGGCGGAAGAGATTACATCAACGAAATTGATGCGAAAAATCAGACGCTGCTGCGTACCATCCCGTTGAAAGATCCGAGACCACAAATCACAAGTGTGCAGAATCTGGCGGTGGACTCCGCTTCTGACCGTGCCTTTGTGGTGGTATTCGACCATGACGATCGTTCCGGTACAAAAGATGGCCTCTATATTTTTGACTTACGCGACGGTAAACAGCTTGGCTATGTGCACACAGGAGCCGGAGCTAACGCGGTGAAATACAATCCGAAATATAACGAACTGTATGTCACCAACTTCACTAGCGGCACCATCAGCGTAGTGGATGCCACCAAATACAGCATCACCCGTGAATTTAACATGCCGGTCTACCCAAACCAGATGGTGTTGTCGGACGATATGGATACCCTTTACATTGGCATCAAAGAAGGCTTTAACCGCGATTGGGATCCTGATGTGTTTGTGGAAGGAGCTAAAGAACGTATTCTGAGCATTGATTTGAAAAAGTCGTGATCGGGGGAAAAAACATGGGATAAAAACTCCGTTATTCCACTAAACTGGCCGGACTAGGAAAAGCAAACATCTCTGTCCTGCCGGTACGCCTGTTACGCCGCTCCATGAGGCTGAGGAATCTCCAGAAAACGAGACAGGCACAGCATTGTACGATCAACTGATTTGTGCCAATAATTCAATGAAATCACAGCTATGCCTGTTCACGTATAGGAAATTGAAAAACTAAGCGATACCACTGTCCGCGTCTTATGCCTCGTGCGGTAAGCTGTTTTTCACATCACGCCGGTGTTTTTTTCTTTCTGTGGACGGTTTTAATACTGTAATCGGCCGTTTTTTATACTTACCCCGATTCCCGGGCGCACTTATCCTGCATCACCCCGGGATATACCTCAGCAGACTGATATCCCGCGCGTTTTTCTTCAGCCCCTCCACATTCAGTCCCGCGATGGCCCGGCGGTATACCATCCGGCCGCCACACAGCACGCATTCGAACG
>NZ_MDGW01000125.1:0-6622 GCF_001712525.1 Shigella sp. FC1661 | reverse complement strand
GTGCGTACCGGGCTGAGAGGCGGTGTAAGTGAACTGTAGTTGCCATGTTTTACGGCAATGAGAGCAGAGATAGCGCTGATGTCCGGCAGTGCTTTTGCCGTTACGCACCACGCCTTCAGTAGCGGAGCAGGAAGGACATCTGATGGAAATGGAAGCCACGCAAGCACCTTAAAATCACCATCATACACTAAATCAGTAAGTTGGCAGCATTACCCGTTCCGCGATGACGGGACGTTGCCTTTTCGGCTTCTCAGGCGAGAAGCCGTTCTTATTACCGGACAATGAAGGGGTAAAGATGAACACTTCACCGGTGCGAATGGATGATTTACCGCTTAACCGTTTTCACTGCCGCATTGCTGCGCTCACTTTCGGCGCACACCTGACCGACGGTTATGTTCTCGGCGTCATTGGTTACGCCATTATTCAGCTTACGCCCGCCATGCAACTGACGCCGTTTATGGCGGGAATGATCGGCGGCTCGGCGCTCCTTGGTTTGTTCCTTGGCAGCCTGGTTCTTGGGTGGATCTCCGACCATATTGGTCGCAAAAAATCTTCACCTTCAGCTTTTTGCTGATTACGCTTGCTTCGTTTTTACAATTTTTTGCCACCACGCCAGAGCATCTTATTGGACTGCGCATTTTGATTGGCATTGGTCTGGGAGGCGATTATTCAGTAGGTCACACCTTGCTGGCTGAATTTTCCCCGCGCCGCCATCGCGGTATTTTGCTGGGCGCATTCAGCGTGGTGTGGACCGTAGGCTATGTGCTGGCAAGTATTGCCGGACATCACTTTATTTCCGAAAACCCGGAGGCCTGGCGCTGGCTACTGGCATCGGCAGCTCTGCCCGCGTTGTTGATTACGTTATTACGCTGGGGAACGCCAGAATCACCACGCTGGCTACTGCGCCAGGGGCGTTTTGCAGAAGCTCACGCTATCGTGCATCGCTATTTTGGTCCCCATGTTTTACTGGGCGATGAAGTGGTAACGGCGACCCATAAACACATCAAAACCTTGTTCTCTTCGCGTTACTGGCGGCGCACGGCGTTTAACAGCGTCTTCTTTGTCTGCCTCGTAATCCCATGGTTTGTGATTTATACCTGGCTGCCAACTATCGCCCAGACTATTGGTCTGGAAGATGCGCTGACTGCCAGCCTGATGCTTAATGCGTTGTTAATTGTGGGCGCGCTGCTGGGATTAGTTCTGACGCACCTGCTGGCACATCGCAAATTTTTGCTGGGAAGTTTTTTGCTGCTGGCGGCAACGCTGGTAGTAATGGCCTGTTTGCCTTCCGGCAGTTCATTAACGCTGCTGCTTTTTGTTCTCTTCAGCACCACCATTTCGGCAGTCAGTAATCTGGTGGGCATTTTGCCTGCGGAAAGTTTTCCTACTGACATTCGCTCGCTGGGCGTCGGTTTTGCCACCGCCATGAGTCGACTTGGCGCGGCGGTAAGTACTGGCCTGCTGCCGTGGGTGCTGGCGCAGTGGGGAATGCAAGTCACCTTATTGCTCCTGGCGACAGTGTTGTTGGTTGGTTTTGTTGTGACCTGGCTATGGGCACCAGAAACTAAAGCCCTCCCGCTGGTGGCGGCGGGAAATGTAGGAGGTGCGAATGAACATTCTGTTAGCGTTTAAAGCCGAACCGGATGCCGGAATGCTGGCGGAAAAAGAGTGGCAGGCGGCGGCTCAGGGTAAAAGCGGACCGGATATTTCGCTACTGCGAAGTTTACTCGGTGCTGATGAACAGGCCGCTGCCGCGCTGCTGTTGGCGCAGAGAAAAAACGGTACGCCGATGTCTTTAACCGCGTTGAGCATGGGGGATGAACGGGCATTGCACTGGCTGCGCTATCTCATGGCTCTTGGGTTTGAGGAAGCTGTATTGCTGGAGACGGCGGCAGATCTGCGCTTTGCGCCGGAATTTGTCGCTCGCCATATTGCCGAATGGCAGCATCAGAATCCGCTGGATCTGATAATTACCGGCTGCCAAAGCAGCGAAGGGCAGAATGGGCAAACGCCATTTTTGCTGGCGGAAATGCTGGGCTGGACCTGCTTCACCCAGGTGGAGCGTTTCACTCTCGACGCGCTGTTTATCACCCTCGAACAGCGTACTGAACATGGGTTGCGTTGTTGCCGGGTTCGCTTGCCTGCGGTGATTGCCGTGCGTCAGTGCGGTGAAGTGGCCTTGCCAGTACCGGGAATGCGCCAGCGAATGGCTGCGGGGAAAGCAGAAATTATCTGTAAAACTGTTGCTGCCGAAATGCCAGCGATGCAGTGTCTGCAACTGGCAAGAGCAGAGCAACGACGCGGAGCGACGCTGATTGATGGGCAAACGGTAGCAGAAAAAGCTCAAAAGCTATGGCAGGACTATTTACGCCAAAGGATGCAGCCATGAATATCGCAATTGTGACAATAAATCAGGAGAATGCCGCAATAGCAAGCTGGCTGGCGGCGCAGGATTTCAGTGGTTGTACCCTGGCGCACTGGCAGATTGAACCTCAGCCTGTAGTGGCGGAACAGGTGCTGGATGCGTTGGTGGAACAGTGGCAGCGAACGCCTGCGGACGTTGTTCTCTTTCCGCCGGGAACGTTTGGCGATGAACTGTCGACCCGGCTGGCCTGGCGTTTACATGGTGCAAGCATCTGCCAGGTGACTTCGTTAGATATTCCAACCGTAAGCGTGCGCAAATCCCACTGGGGAAATGCGCTAACGGCGACGCTGCAAACAGAAAAACGCCCGCTATGCCTTTCCCTGGCGCGTCAGGCGGGAGCAGCGAAAAACGCCACGTTGCCCTCTGGAATACAACAACTGAACATTGTCCCGGGTGCGCTTCCCGACTGGCTGGTTAGCACAGAGGATCTGAAAAATGTTACTCGCGACCCATTAGCTGAGGCCAGACGGGTGCTGGTGGTGGGGCAGGGCGGAGAGGCAGATAACCAGGAAATCGCTATGCTGGCAGAAAAGCTGGGAGCCGAAGTGGGCTACAGTCGGGCGCGAGTGATGAACGGTGGCGTTGATGCTGAAAAAGTGATTGGTATTTCCGGACATTTGCTGGCACCTGAGGTGTGTATTGTTGTTGGCGCTTCCGGCGCAGCAGCGTTAATGGCGGGCGTACGCAATAGCAAGTTTGTGGTGGCGATTAATCATGACGCCAGCGCTGCGGTATTTTCACAGGCAGATGTTGGCGTGGTTGATGACTGGAAAGTGGTGCTGGAGGCACTGGTGACAAACATTCACGCAGATTGCCAATAATGTGTTGCCGGATGATCCTGCCTACGGTTCTGGCCTGGGGACTTGTAGGCCTGATAAGACGCGTCAAGCGTCGCATCAGGCGCTGAATGTCGGATGTGGCGTGCGGCCTACAAATCAAACCAAATTCAATTGGTTACGATTATCCCGTCAAAGTAATTTTTTCGCTAACGTCCAGACCCCGGTATTCGTGGTGGAAAGCGCCACGACACCCGCGTTAATCGCATTACACGCATCTTCTTCATCGCACACCAGCCCACCGGCAATCAGCGGTTGGCGGATTTTCTCTGTCACCCAGCCCAGCACTTTGGGCATACAGCCTGGCAGGATCTCAATACAATCCGGATTCGATTGCGCAACTTGCTTATCAATGTTGTGAAACGAAATTGAATCAACAATAAACAGGCGATGAATACAGAAAAAACCTTCCGCTCTTGCCGCTTTCAACATTGAGGCTTTGGTACTGATAATGCCGTCCGCCTCGGTCACCAGTTTCAAAAACTGAATCACGACTTCTTTATTTGACGCGCCTTCCAGCAAATCAACATGAATAAAAGCATATTTCCCGGCGTTCTTAATCTTTTTAACGATATTACTGATGGTGCAGATATTGCCGTACAACACGGAAATAAACTGGCATTCAGAGTCGATTGCCAGTTGCAGGCTGGCATTATCTTTAACGGCAGCAATCACCGGATTCTGGCGGAGCAGGTGTAAGAGGGGCATAAATTATCCTTATTATTTATCCAAAGCGGTAGGTGATGCCGAATCCGGAAGGCGGATAGCGCCACTGTTGTAGTGTGGATTCGTCGCACAGCAAACGGCAGGTGCCACACTCCAGGCAGCCGTGATAATCAACGCGTAAGTCACCTTCCGGTGTGAGCGAAAAAAGACCTGCCGGACAGGCGTTAATCAACCATTGTACCATATGACGCTCAACGGAGTCAGCCGGAACAATGTGCGGCGCATCAGCAACGCGCCAGAGATTATGGGCTACAGACATCGCAGACTCCTGATAACATCGCCCGCCAGATGCCACAGGCCATGACGACGTAAATGACGCCAGAATAACTGGCGCAGCGGTGGAACAGGTTTATCACCCTGATCCCATAAATCGCGGGAAATATCCTGCATTAACGCAGGCCACGCCCGATACCAGCCAGGGCGTTGCAAAAGCGCCGGAACATGCTGATAACGTTGTAGAACATCCCATAGCAGGCTGCGCTCTACGTTGTGATGATAAAGCGCAAACAGATTTTGCGGCTCGCGGTGCTGGCAGGCGCTTATCAGCGTTTGTGCCGCCTGCGCGCCAGTCAGCGCCATATCCATGCCGCGCACGGAAATTCCGGTATTGACGCAACTGCGCAACGCATCGCCCACCAGCTGCCAGCCGTTACCGGCGTATTGCACCGGCATACTGTGCAAGCCACCTTCTGGCACCAGATGCGCACCATACTCCAGTGATTCCGTGTTTTTGATAAGCGGGCGCACTGCCGGATGCGCTTTAAAGCGAGTCAGCAGCTCGCTTGCCGGAACACGACTTTGCGTAAGGGAAGAGAGCGGGCAAACAATCCCTAACGAGGGCGTTTGTTGATTAGTATAAAGAAATGCGCCGCCGGGTAAGTCATCACAGATTCCGCCGCTGAACAGCAACGCTGCGCCTTCGTTATTCTCCAGATGAAAACGTTCTTCAATAGCGGATGTTTCCAGCGACAGCACTTCTTTGATCCCCAACGCCATCGCTTCGCCAGCAGGACGAGTCACTAACCCGTGACGTTCAGCCAGGACGCTGTTGGCACCTTCTGCCAGCACCACATAACGGGCGCGGAGAATATCGTCACCACAAATAACGCCACAGACTCTGCCGTTTTCTTCATACAGTGCATCCACCGTCGCTCCGGGGATACATTCGACACCTTCTTTTTCGGCTTCGGCAACCAGCCACGGATCGAACCGTGCACGTAATACACTCCAGGATTCACCGCCGGGCTGTAAGCTGGAAAACGTCGTTACGCCATCGGGCGTTAACAGGGAAAGGCTTTCGTGAGTGATGCGTCGTTCAAGAGGCGCGGTCAGATGAAACTGAGGGAGGAGTTCCGCGAGTGCATGGGTATATAACCGTCCGCCGGAAAGATTTTTGCTGCCGGGGATTTCAGCGCGTTCCAGTAACAAAACGGATAAACCCGCTCGCGCGCAGCGTAACGCGCAAGCGTGCCTGCAATACCGGCACCAATAATAATAATGTCGCAGTCGTCTTCCATGTCATGCCCCAGATATCCTGAACACAATACCCTAACATAGCGTTACTTAAGGGAAATTGACCGCCGACACACTCTTATCATTCGCCGCGATAGATACAACCAGCGGTGCAGGTTTCTTTTACCATCACCGCACTTAACAGCGGCACAACGGGTTTAACCTGATCCCAAATCCATTTTGCTAAAACTTCGCTAGTTGGGTTTTCCAGACCTGGAATATCATTGAGATAATGGTGATCGAGGCGCTCATAAGTTGGCTTAAACGCCGCTTTTAGTTCAGCGAAATCGATAATCCAGCCCGTATGCGGATCGACTTCCCCGGTAATTTCCAGTCGCACCATAAAGGAATGCCCGTGCAGGCGACCACATTTATGCCCTTCCGGGACGTGTGGTAAGCGGTGAGCGGCTTCGAAGGTGAAATCTTTAAATAACGTGGTGGACATCATAATTTCTCTACAGGACGATAAAACCGCCGTAGAGTACCGGAAAGGCTGTTTTTTCGCATTATCTAAAACGACTTTGTTGCGCAAAATCGCTGATTTATCTTAATGATTGGCTAAATTCATTTGTTTTTCATTGGGTTGGTTAATCTATTTTGTTGTTAAAGACTATTGCTAAAACAGGTTAGTCGATTTGGTTATTAGTTATCGCTATCCCGTCTTTAATCCACACCGTTCACCCCGTTAACCTTATCTTCTTTGAAGTGGCACACTGAATTTGGCCACCTGAACAGAGGTGATATGCTCACCTCAGAACAACACAGGTGCTCCAATGAAAAAAAGAAATTTTAGCGCAGAGTTTAAACGCGAATCCGCTCAACTGGTTGTTGACCAGAAATACACGGTGGCAGATGCCGCCAAAGCTATGGATGTTGGCCTTTCCACAATGACAAGATGGGTCAAACAACTGCGTGATGAGCGTCAGGGCAAAACACCAAAAGCCTCTCCGATAACACCAGAACAAATCAAAATACGTAAGCTGAGGAAAAAGCTACAACGCATTGAAATGGAGAATGAAATATTAAAAAAGGCTACCGCGCTCTTGATGTCAGACTCCCTGAACAGTTCTCGATAATCGGGAAACTCAGAGCGCATTATCCTGTGGTCACACTCTGCCAAGTG
>NZ_MDGW01000124.1:0-6654 GCF_001712525.1 Shigella sp. FC1661 | reverse complement strand
GTGCGTACCGGGCTGAGAGGCGGTGTAAGTGAACTGTAGTTGCCATGTTTTACGGCAATGAGAGCAGAGATAGCGCTGATGTCCGGCAGTGCTTTTGCCGTTACGCACCACGCCTTCAGTAGCGGAGCAGGAAGGACATCTGATGGAAATGGAAGCCACGCAAGCACCTTAAAATCACCATCATACACTAAATCAGTAAGTTGGCAGCATTACCGCCGAATAGAACATAATGTAAACAAGGCATCACTCACGACACATAAATAACATCTTTGTGGTGATTTGATTGATTTTTCCACTCCGCTTACCATCCACACCAAAATAACGATCATCACGACATAATTTTTCTTTAACATCGCAAAATACACCGTTAGCGAATGTAAATTCGCTGGGATCGTAGCCTTGTAATGATTGTAAGTTTTCAGCGGCTTTTTCGCCGAGATATTTCCTTGTTAACTCTGGGGAAATGCCATCTGAGTTCACACAAATATACGGGTCGCAAACAACGCCGCACGCCGGAGATTGAAGTCCGCCAGCGTCATGTCCAGACGCCATTGATGAGAACATCATCCCCACACCTGACAATCCGATATAAAAAATACGCATCATATTCATAGCACATCCTGATAATCCAACCGTACAACACTTATGCTCATTTCATCATCAATCCGTAATCAAAACCGCTGACCTGGACGAGTTACGATGACCTGACAGAAGTATCAGACGTCTTCTGCGGTTTCTATGATAGAGCAATTCTGTGGCGGATATTAAGATAACGGGTATCTGTTCTTTAATGATGCTGCAAAAAATGGAAAGTTAAGAAAGCCTGGCGTGGTGAAAAAATACACTTGCCTCAATACTGGATATTTAAACAGGTCTGGAGATGCTGTCACGATTAGGGTGCGGAAAAAGGAAGCGTAAATAAGAACAATCAAAAGTACGACGGCAATGGGTTGATTGACAAGGGTATTTTTTAAGCTATGAATCAGCGCCATTTATCACAGAATAGACTTTTACTCTGAATAAATGGGAGGGTGACTTGCCTCAATATAATCCAGACTATAACATGCCTTATAGTCTTCGGAACATCATCGCGCGCTGGCGATGATTAATAGCTAATTGAGTAAGGCCAGGATGTCAAACACTCCAATCGAGCTTAAAGGCAGTAGCTTCACTTTATCTGTGGTTCATCTGCATGAGGCAGAACCTAAGGTTATCCATCAGGCGCTGGAAGACAAAATCGCTCAGGCCCCCGCATTTTTAAAACATGCCCCCGTTGTACTCAACGTCAGTGCACTGGAAGACCCGGTAAACTGGTCAGCGATGCATAAGGCGGTGTCGGCAACCGGTTTGCGGGTTATTGGCGTAAGTGGCTGCAAAGATGCGCAACTTAAAGCCGAAATTGAAAAGATGGGGCTGCCTATCCTGACGGAAGGAAAGGAAAAAGCGCCGCGTCCAGCTCCCGCACCACAGGCTCCAGCGCAAAATACAACGCCGGTCACAAAAACGCGTTTAATAGATACCCCGGTGCGTTCCGGTCAGCGTATTTATGCTCCACAATGTGATCTGATTGTTACAAGCCACGTTAGCGCTGGGGCCGAATTGATTGCCGATGGGAACATTCATGTCTATGGCATGATGCGTGGTCGTGCGCTTGCAGGGGCAAGTGGTGACCGGGAAACGCAAATATTTTGTACGAACCTGATGGCGGAACTGGTGTCCATCGCAGGTGAATACTGGCTGAGTGATCAAATCCCAGCAGAATTTTATGGCAAAGCGGCGCGACTGCAGTTAGTCGAAAACGCTTTGACCGTTCAACCGTTAAATTGATCCCTTTTTAACAAGGAATTTCTATGGCACGCATTATTGTTGTTACTTCGGGCAAAGGGGGTGTTGGTAAGACAACCTCCAGCGCGGCCATCGCCACTGGTTTGGCCCAGAAGGGAAAGAAAACTGTCGTGATAGATTTTGATATCGGCCTGCGTAATCTCGACCTGATTATGGGTTGTGAACGCCGGGTCGTTTACGATTTCGTCAACGTCATTCAGGGCGATGCAACGCTAAATCAGGCGTTAATTAAAGATAAGCGTACTGAAAATCTCTATATTCTTCCGGCATCGCAAACACGCGATAAAGATGCCCTCACCCGTGAAGGGGTCGCCAAAGTTCTTGATGATCTGAAAGCGATGGATTTTGAATTTATCGTTTGTGACTCCCCGGCAGGGATTGAAACCGGTGCGTTAATGGCACTCTATTTTGCAGACGAAGCCATTATTACCACCAACCCGGAAGTCTCCTCAGTACGCGACTCTGACCGTATTTTAGGCATTCTGGCGTCGAAATCACGCCGCGCAGAAAATGGCGAAGAGCCTATTAAAGAGCACCTGCTGTTAACGCGCTATAACCCAGGCCGCGTAAGCAGAGGTGACATGCTGAGCATGGAAGATGTGCTGGAGATCCTGCGCATCAAACTCGTCGGCGTGATCCCAGAGGATCAATCAGTATTGCGCGCCTCTAACCAGGGTGAACCGGTCATTCTCGACATTAACGCCGATGCGGGTAAAGCCTACGCAGATACCGTAGAACGTCTGTTGGGAGAAGAACGTCCTTTCCGCTTCATTGAAGAAGAGAAGAAAGGCTTCCTCAAACGCTTGTTCGGAGGATAAGTTATGGCATTACTCGATTTCTTTCTCTCGCGGAAGAAAAACACAGCCAACATTGCAAAAGAACGGCTGCAGATTATTGTTGCTGAACGCCGTCGCAGCGATGCAGAACCGCATTATCTGCCGCAGTTGCGTAAAGATATTCTTGAGGTCATTTGTAAATACGTACAAATTGATCCTGAGATGGTAACCGTACAGCTTGAGCAAAAAGATGGCGATATTTCTATTCTTGAGCTGAACGTGACCTTACCGGAAGCAGAAGAGCTGAAATAAGCCCGCTGTAAAAACGCATTTATCTTCAAGGCAGAGTCATTTCTGCCTTGAGTTTTTCATCCCTCTCATCCACGTTGTGGTAAAGCGGCGAGTATTCTTGCTGATACTCCTCATTGCTATTTCCACCTCCCCCTTTACACCTTAAGGCTGTTCCCACGCACAGAACAAAATGTTTATGCCTGGTTGAGTAAATAACCTCATTGTTAGTGTGTATACACTGGGGGATGATAACCCCGCAATTTCATTATTCATTGTTCTCCCATAGGATGAGGTTTCCCGCCGTAACTGGCGGGCTTTTTTTGCCCCAGAATTTTCCCTTTTAGCCCCCTGTAAACGAAAACTGCGCCGAAGCGCAGTTTAATCGTTGATGGTCAGAACGACCAGTTCACGATATATACTGCGGGTATCGACTGATTTCGATTCCATGCCATTGGATAAATGATAGTAGCGTCTAAGTGACCTAAGCTCTGCTGCAACATCAGCCCGCAGGCACCAGACCAGGGGATTCATCCTGAAGAGACAGCGCAGGTGTATTGTGTTCACCACTCACCAAAGACATCATGATGAAATGATGATATCCCGCATAAGAAAGAGGCATTTTTTAAACGCAGTGCGCTGAAGTGTAGTTGGATAAAAAATCACTCTTTTCAGATAATACTGTCGTACGCTTATCTTTCGACAATGAGGCCGTCGGCAAAATAAAATGACTAATGTAATCGTTGCTGATGAATATCTTCTGCTCACATAAAAATCACACAATAATATTGATAAATCAGATTATCTTACCTTTACAACATTGCGTTAACAGTCAATGACACTTCTTGAATAAAAATATTGCCAATCAATGAGTTATTCCTCATTTAAGATTATTCTCATTCACGTAAAAAACATAATTCCTATCATCACAGCCACGCTCATTTTGAATTATCTGAATAATAGCGAGCGTTCTTTAGTTAAGCAGATCTTAATTGAAGACGAAATTATTGTGTGTGCAACTTACTTAATACCGGACATCTAAGTTGAAGAAAAAAATACTTGCCTTCGGGCTTATCTCAGCATTGTTCTGCTCCACGCCAGCGATGGCGGATATGAATCGCACCACGAAAGGTGCATTGCTAGGCGCAGGCGTTGGTTTACTTACTGGCAATGGTGTTAATGGCGTACTGAAAGGTGCAGCTGTTGGCGCTGGTGTTGGTGCAGTAACAGAAAAAGGCCGCGACGGTAAAAATGCGCGTAAAGGTGCAAAAGTAGGTGCCGCCGTTGGTGCTGTCACTGGCGTTCTGACCGGTAATGGCCTCGAAGGGGCGATTAAAGGTGCCGTGATTGGCGGTACGGGTGGTGCAATTCTGGGTAAAATGAAATAAGGAATGATGATGAAAAAATTTGCTTTACTGGCGGGCCTGTTTGTTTTCGCACCAATGACCTGGGCGCAGGACTACAATATTAAAAACGGTTTACCGTCAGAAACCTATATTACTTGCGCAGAAGCCAACGAAATGGCAAAAACTGACAGCGCACAGGTTGCAGAAATTGTTGCGGTAATGGGTAATGCCAGCGTTGCCAGCCGTGATTTAAAAATTGAGCAATCTCCGGAACTGAGCGCCAAAGTGGTAGAAAAACTGAATCAGGTTTGCGCTAAAGACCCGCAAATGCTGTTGATCACGGCAATTGATGACACCATGCGTGCTATCGGCAAAAAATAATATTTCATATGTACCGCGTCGATGAATACGACGCGGTTTTTTAGCTAACGGCGGGATCAGAACTTATATTTCAGGCCCACCATCACTGCGGTGTCATTGTAGCCATTATCACCCAGCTGCACGCCCACATTCCCCCAGACGCTGGCCGCTGGATTCAGGTTGCCATTTACGCCAAGTTTAATTTCCCCCAAATTACTCGCCCCATCTTGTTCGACTTTCACACCGTTCATTGAGACAGCAAAATCTTTACTGTTATGGATCCAGTTCATTTCAACAAAAGGTTCAAAGTCGTCACCGTGCGGACCGCTGTTTTTCTCCTGAGTACGAATAAAGGTGCGGAAACCAAGTCGGGTCTGGATGTTGTTATTTGCGTCATTCTCAATACGTGAGCCATTGGCTTCGGTGTGCGCATTATGATCGACGCCCATCCAGATAGCCTGTGCCTGTGGCTGGAATATCCACGTGTATTTCGCCGCTTCCAGACCAAAGGATTTATTCAGGGCAAAGCCGTAACCCGCTTCCAGCGAGACGGTTGCGCCTTTCGCACTATAGGATTCATAGGCTAATTCATCCCCTTTCACCGAGTTTTTAAACCAGCTATATTGCGCCCAGGCGTCAATGTATGCGCCTTTTTTACTGATGTCATCGGCAAACCAAGTGGCATACAGCCCTGCGCAATAGCCTCTGACACTCCCTTTCGAACGATAATCCGACACGCTGGAATGAGTTGAGTTGTAGTCGCGGGCATAACCAGCCATCACTCCCAAACGCTAACTGTCACTGTCGGTAAAACCACCGGTTAACAGATCGGCCCCTAACTGCGAGACGTAGCGATGCGAGGTCGTTCTCAACTGTCCGTTGCTGTCACGCCAGGCATTATGCCCGCCAATTTGACGTAGCCAAAGTCGGCTTGAACGCTCCTGTTCAGTTACAGGATCGATGTAGCGCATTTCACCCGCACGGTCGTTCAGACGCATAACAAAAAGAGTGTTAGCGGCTGCCAGGTTGGCGACGTAACTTCCAGCTTCGGGGCGCAGGACGGGGGTAGGCGTTTCTGTTGGTTCTGAATTTCCCTCTGAGCTGTTATCCTCCTAATTCACTGACTGATAACTTGTCAAATACCAGTTTTTGCCTTGTTGTTTTAGTTGATATTCGAAAGCTCCAGCTGCAATCCTTGCATCACCTTGTCTGAAGGCTTCTGCTGGAGATTCATCGCCATTCACAGTTATGAGTTCGATCCCGTTTAGCGTGGCCGCGCCGCTTCCTCCAGCATTTTTCACATAGACGGTAGTTGAACCCGAAGTATTACCCTCAACAATAAGTCTGTCCGTAGCCGATTTATCATCACCTAATACGGTGCGGATATTAAGCTGACCATTATTACCGACATAATTACCTTTTACGGTTAATGTTTTTCCTTGGGTAAATGTTTGACCATCATCATACGAAAGATTGATAATACTGTCTGAATTAGTCAGATGGGTAACAACGGAGTCATCTTTCATATTCCAGATTGTATTTTCTGAAAGCTTCAGCGTGGTTGTGCCGCTAACGAGTTTAGTCGCTCCATTTAGAATAGAGTCGGACGAAATTATGTTTAAGTCACCTCCAGTATTATTAACCAGAACATTATTACCAGGTAGACTGGCCCCCTGAATCTCCAGACAACCAGTATCACTTAAATAAGTGATAGTCTTAATACTAGTTTTTAGACTAGTCATTGGAGTACAGATGATTGATGTCTTAGGGCCGGAGAAACGCAGACGGCGTACCACACAGGAAAAGATCGCAATTGTTCAGCAGAGCTTTGAACCGGGGATGACGGTCTCCCTCGTTGCCCGGCAACATGGTGTAGCAGCCAGCCAGTTATTTCTCTGGCGTAAGCAATACCAGGAAGGAAGTCTTACTGCTGTGGCCGCCGGAGAACAGGTTGTTCCTGCCTCTGAACTTGCTGCCGCCATGAAGCAGATTAAAGAACTCCAGCGCCTGCTCGGCAAGAAAACGATGGAAAATGAACT
>NZ_MDGW01000123.1:0-6684 GCF_001712525.1 Shigella sp. FC1661 | reverse complement strand
GGGGCGTCTTATGAGCTTGCTGTCACCCTTTGACGTGGTGATATGGATGACGGATGGCTGGCCACTGTATGAATCCCGCCTGAAGGGAAAGCTGCACGTAATCAGCAAGCGATATACGCAGCGAATTGAGCGGCATAACCTGAATCTGAGGCAGCACCTGGCACGGCTGGGACGGAAGTCGCTGTCGTTCTCAAAATCGGTGGAGCTGCATGACAAAGTCATCGGGCATTATCTGAACATAAAACACTATCAATAAGTTGGAGTCATTACCCCAGTTGTTTGCATTATTACTTTTGACATTAACACTCTGACTTTCTAAGGGGGCAATCATAATAGTTTCATAATTGACTTTGACATTATTAGCTTTGACATCCGAAATCGTCACCCAATTAGCTGAGTCATTTTTTATCACCAATCCATTGCCACTGCGATTTATCAGTAACTTTTTAAAGGTCGCTTTATTCACCGGAGCAATACCCGCCGGCCGGTAAAACAATTTGATTCTGTTTTGCATCGCAAACTTCAGTGCATTCTTACCTTCTTGTTCTGGACTATTCGGTGGAATATCCAGAACATTAAGATAAAAAATACTTTCCTTATTACTGGGTAATTTATTAGGCATGATTTTAATTTTTATTTGTTGCCCAGAATTGGCCGCTACTTTCACTACTGGTGGCGTTAACATGAAAGGAACCTGAATCTTTTCTGGCGGCAGAGACGTGTCGCCATCATCAATCCACGCCTGCATCAGCGAAGAGCGGTTTCCCTGATTCATCAGTTTTACCATGACCTCTTTCTGCTCTGCCGGGTAAATGATACGGGTCCCGAAAATAACCATTCCGGCATGCACGGGGAATATCATAGAAGAGATGAGTAAAGATAATAACCCTTTCATCTTAATGCCTCTTATATTTATGCTGGCCGCCATGAATATGGCGGCATTTTAACTTACTGAAAAAACAAGATGATTATTTTAAATATTTAATCCTGGGCAACACGCATAACCAATGAAGAGTTAACAGTACCAGATGCAACACCACTGTCAATCAACTTCAGATATTTTGCCTTAAACGGTATTGCATATTGTCCATCAGCAGTTTTATAACTTTCAATATTAAATGGTGCGGAAATATCCAGTACGTCACTGCTATCTCCCAAATAGAGATAGTATCCAACTGTGTCATTACTACTGGATATTGCCTTATCATTACCAAGAATTTTCTCGTTGGTGATCAACGAAAGTTTTACGCCATCAATAGTCTTCGGACAAGTAATTTTCAGCATACTGCTGGTTACACCAACCACGCCATCATAAGTTGAATATTTCGCTTTACCATCAAATACAGTGGTGGGTACAGTCGGCATATTAATACTGACTGAATCACCGCCAGCGACAAATGTACATGGTGATTCAGCAATATTACCTTTAATGGTTAAAGTTCCGGTATCTACTTCAGCAGCGAAAATACCAGCACTCATAAATACAGAAGATAAGACAGCGACAACAATAATTGAATGTTTCATGATGCATTCCTTAATAAGTTTATTTTGTTTTGTTAAGAGTCTGTATCTCTTGGAAACAAATTTCTCACATCAAAAAAGTTGCCGCAATGTAAACATATTGTTTTGTTGATTTAAAACAAATTAACTAATGCGATATAAATACAACAAATAATTCGCTATAACAAACATTTTTGAAACTGATTAATTACCGTAAATTACCGTAAATAACATTCATGAGGTGAATAAAAAAGCCAAAATCATTCATAGGAATGATTTTGGCTTTTTAAATATGCTTAATGCTTAAAACGGTGTTGGCAAATTAATCGTAGCGATTTAACACGATTTTGCGTTTGTCGTTATTACCCACAGTTACCACTTCTGTCGTAACGCCTTTTGCAGTAGAAGAAGCACGATAGTTGGTTTCAACTCGTTGTAACAACTGCCCACAACGTTGCTGAAGATGATTATTAACAACATCCATACTGCATGTAGGGGAACTAATTCTGCCATTGATGGTTAATGTTGCAGTCTCTGAAGAGAACGCGGGAGAAGCCAATCCATAGGCAAGAAAAATAATTCCTGACAGCCAATACTTATTCATTGAACGTTATCCCTGTAGTAAAGGTTATGCCTGGATAGAATGAGTGCATAACAAACTATAGCTGTACATCCACTACACAGCCACGAAGGATGATAATGAAGCATTGCCTGTACGATCAATCGACTTTGTAGAGTTTCGGACGAAGGTCCGCAGAATATTCGCAGTATTAAATAAGTGTTCATTAATGCGGCAAAAACAAATACACCGCATCAATATAACATCTCTGCGGTGTATGAAGAATAACCAGAATGGTTAATAGGCGTTAGACCGCGCGGAAGGAAATCTCGCCTGGAATGACTTCACCCTGCCAGTAGAGCTGAGCTGCAACGCGGTCAGCCAGCTGGCGGTAGATAGCGGTAAATTCGCTCTCCGGGCGGCTGATAACCGTTGGCGTGCCTTTATCGAGATCCTCACGTAAGGAGATGTGTAACGGCATCTGCCCCAGCAGCTGTGTATGGTATTTTTCAGCCAGTTTCTCTGCACCACCGGTACCGAAAATCGGTTCATGGTGACCACAGTTACTGCAAATATGCACACTCATGTTCTCGACAATACCGAGCACCGGAACCTCGACTTTCTCGAACATCACAATGCCTTTTTTCGCATCGATCAACGCGATGTCCTGCGGGGTGGTGACCACGACTGCACCAGTTACTGGAATGTTTTGCGCCAGCGTCAATTGAATGTCACCGGTGCCTGGCGGCATATCAAGCACCAGATAGTCGAGATCCGGCCACAAGGTTTCCTGCAGCATCTGCATTAACGCCTTGCTCGCCATCGGTCCACGCCACACCATCGCATTGTCGTCAGTGACCAGATAACCAATTGAATTGGTTGCCAGGCCATGAGACATAATCGGTGCCATATGGGTACCGTCCGGCGAAGTTGGACGCTGATTTTCTGCGCCCAGCATGGTGGGAATTGATGGGCCGTAGATATCGGCGTCCAGAATGCCGACTTTCGCCCCTTCCGCCGCCAGTGCCAGCGCCAGGTTTACCGCCGTGGAGGATTTACCCACGCCGCCTTTACCGGAACTGACCGCAATGATGTTCTTCACGCCATTAATACCCGGCTGATTCTTCACGCGTTTTAAGGTGGCGATATTGTGCGACAGTTTCCAGTCGATAGCTTTCGCCCCGGTGATACGCAGCAGTTCGGCGCTACATTGCTCTTTTAACTCTTCAAACGCGCTATGCCAGACGAATGGCATAACCAGTTCCACATGCAACGTGTCGTCCATCCAGGCGACATGGTGCAACGCTTTCAGCGTGGTGAGGTTATGCTTCAGGGTTGGGTGCTGAAAATTGGCCAGTGTCCCGGCGACCATTGCGCGCAAGGCTTCTGGTGATTTGGCCTGGGATTGTTCGTTCATCCCGACTCCTTTTTTGTATAGATAAACCATCAGCTGATAGTTTACCTGAAGAATATAGAGAAGTACTTACTTAACATTTTCCCATTTGGTACTATCTAACCCCTTTTCACTATTAAGAAGTAATGCCTACTATGACTCAAGTCGCGAAGAAAATTCTGGTGACGTGCGCACTGCCGTACGCTAACGGCTCAATCCACCTCGGCCATATGCTGGAGCACATCCAGGCTGATGTCTGGGTCCGTTACCAGCGAATGCGCGGCCACGAGGTCAACTTCATCTGCGCCGACGATGCCCACGGTACACCGATTATGCTGAAAGCTCAGCAGCTTGGTATCACCCCGGAGCAGATGATTGGCGAAATGAGTCAGGAGCATCAGACTGATTTCGCAGGCTTTAACATCAGCTATGACAACTATCACTCGACGCACAGCGAAGAGAACCGCCAGTTGTCAGAACTTATCTACTCTCGCCTGAAAGAAAACGGTTTT
The DNA here is from genome assembly GCF_001712525.1 of Shigella sp. FC1661. Lineage (NCBI taxonomy): Bacteria > Pseudomonadati > Pseudomonadota > Gammaproteobacteria > Enterobacterales > Enterobacteriaceae > Shigella > Shigella sp. FC1661. The sequence continues at coordinate 2,720 of NZ_MDGW01000123.1, read as the reverse complement.
ATTAAAAACCGCACCATCTCTCAGCTGTACGATCCGGAAAAAGGCATGTTCCTGCCGGACCGTTTTGTAAAAGGCACCTGCCCGAAATGTAAATCCCCGGATCAATACGGCGATAACTGCGAAGTCTGCGGCGCGACCTACAGCCCGACTGAATTGATCGAGCCGAAATCGGTGGTTTCTGGCGCTACGCCGGTAATGCGTGATTCTGAACACTTCTTCTTTGATCTGCCCTCTTTCAGCGAAATGTTGCAGGCATGGACCCGCAGCGGTGCGTTGCAGGAGCAGGTGGCAAATAAAATGCAGGAGTGGTTTGAATCTGGCCTGCAACAGTGGGATATCTCCCGCGACGCGCCGTACTTCGGTTTTGAAATTCCGAACGCGCCGGGTAAATATTTCTACGTCTGGCTAGATGCACCGATTGGCTATATGGGTTCTTTCAAGAATCTGTGCGACAAGCGCGGCGACAGCGTAAGCTTCGATGAATACTGGAAGAAAGACTCCACCGCCGAGCTGTACCACTTCATCGGTAAAGATATTGTTTACTTCCACAGTCTGTTCTGGCCAGCAATGCTGGAAGGCAGCAACTTCCGCAAGCCGACCAACCTGTTTGTTCATGGCTATGTGACGGTGAACGGCGCGAAGATGTCTAAGTCTCGCGGTACCTTTATTAAAGCCAGCACCTGGCTGAATCATTTTGACGCCGACAGCCTGCGTTACTACTACACTGCGAAACTCTCTTCGCGCATTGATGATATCGATCTCAATCTGGAAGATTTCGTTCAGCGCGTGAATGCCGATATCGTGAACAAAGTGGTTAACCTGGCCTCCCGCAACGCGGGCTTTATCAACAAGCGTTTTGACGGCGTGCTGGCAAGCGAACTGGCTGACCCGCAGTTGTACAGAACCTTCACTGATGCCGCTGAAGTGATTGGTGAAGCGTGGGAAAGCCGCGAATTTGGTAAAGCAGTGCGCGAAATCATGGCGCTGGCTGATCTGGCTAACCGCTATGTCGATGAACAGGCTCCGTGGGTGGTAGCGAAACAGGAAGGCCGCGATGCCGACCTGCAGGCAATTTGCTCAATGGGCATAAACCTGTTCCGCGTGCTGATGACTTACCTGAAGCCGGTACTGCCGAAACTGACCGAGCGCGCAGAAGCATTCCTTAATACGGAACTGACCTGGGATGGTATCCAGCAACCGCTGCTGGGCCATAAAGTGAATCCGTTCAAGGCGCTGTATAACCGCATAGATATGAAGCAGGTTGAAGCACTGGTGGAAGCGTCTAAAGAAGAAGTGAAAGCAGCTGCCGCGCCGGTAACTGGCCCGCTGGCAGATGATCCGATTCAGGAAACCATCACCTTTGACGACTTCGCCAAAGTTGACCTGCGCGTGGCGCTGATTGAAAACGCAGAGTTTGTTGAAGGTTCTGACAAACTGCTACGCCTGACTCTGGATCTCGGCGGCGAAAAGCGTAATGTCTTCTCCGGCATTCGTTCTGCTTACCCGGATCCGCAGGCACTGATTGGTCGTCACACCATTATGGTGGCTAACCTGGCACCACGTAAAATGCGCTTCGGTATCTCCGAAGGCATGGTGATGGCTGCCGGTCCTGGCGGGAAAGATATTTTCCTGCTAAGCCCGGATGCTGGTGCTAAACCGGGTCATCAGGTGAAATAATCCCCCTTCAAGGCGCTGCATCGACAGCGCCTTTTCTTTATAAATTCCTAAAGTTGTTTTCTTACGATTTTGTCTCTCTCTAACCCGCATAAATACTGGTAGCATCTGCATTCAACTGGATAAAATTACAGGGATGCAGAATGAGACACTTTATCTATCAGGACGAAAAATCACATAAATTCTGGGCGGTTGAGCAGCAGGGAAACGAGCTGCATATCAACTGGGGCAAAGTCGGCACTAACGGGCAAAGCCAGATAAAAAGTTTTGCGGATGCTGCGGCAGCGGCAAAAGCGGAGCTTAAGCTGATCGCAGAGAAAACGAAAAAAGGCTATGTGGAAAATGCTTCAGCAAACGTGCATATCCCCCCCATTACCAAAGCCACTCCTGAAGTTGAAACTTCCCCTGAGAGTAAAAACCAACGCCCCTGGCTGGCTGATGATGCGGTCATTCGGCTAACTGACGATATTAATCGATTTGCTTTTCCTCATCGCTCTCGCCCCAGAGAGATCAATTATCTGCACAAAGATGGTCAAATATGGCAGCTCATCGCGAATAACACCAGGGCATATGATCCCGCCAACAATTACCGTTCTTATCCAGAAAACTGGCAGCAGGCTTTTGCTGAGTTACAAATGCGAGTTCAAGGTAATCAACAGACAGGGAGTGCACAATCTGATGCAGCATTGCTCTGGAGTTTCTGGAACTCTGAGGTGTACTGGCAATAGCGGACACTACCATTTGTTCTTTTTTTAAGCAGCCATCTGATGATATTTTTCCCTGAAGGCTGCCGGGGAGATATTCCCCAGACGAGAGTGACGACGCTGACGATTGTAGAAAATCTCAATGTATTCCCGTATTACTGAGATGGCTTCATCCCGGTTATTAAAACGATAGTGGCTCAGGCTCTCATTTTTCAGCGTTCCCCAGAAGCTTTCCATCGGAGCGTTGTCGTAACAGTGACCTTTACGCGACATTGATGTTTTCAGACCAGACTGCTCCTGTATGACCCGGTAATCGTATGCGCAGTACTGTGAACCTCGATC
>NZ_MDGW01000133.1:0-35255 GCF_001712525.1 Shigella sp. FC1661 | reverse complement strand
GAAACCGCTGCTGAAATCCCTGGAAAGCTGGCTGCGTGAAAAGATGAAAACCCTGTCGCGACACTCAGAACTGGCGAAAGCGTTCGCATACGCCCTGAACCAGTGGCCGGCGCTGACGTACTATGCAGATGATGGCTGGGCTGAGGCGGACAATAACATCGCTGAAAATGCGTTGCGGATGGTCAGTCTGGGCCGCAAAAACTACCTGTTCTTCGGTTCGGATCATGGAGGAGAGCGGGGAGCGCTGCTGTACAGCCTGATCGGGACGTGCAAACTGAACGGAGTGGAGCCAGAAAGCTACCTCCGCTATGTCCTTGACGTCATAGCCGACTGGCCGATAAACCGGGTCGGCGAACTGCTCCCCTGGCGCGTAGCACTGCCGACTGAATAACACATCCCCGTCAATACGGTTCTTGCTGCACGCTTACAAAAAATGTGAAGAGGAACAAATTTTTCCGCACGTTAGAAACAAAAAAACCGCCTCAGGCAACATACCGGAGACGGTTATACTTACAAATCTTTATAATTAAGGTAGACGCTTTATCTCTTGTGCAATAGAAGCGGCTTCCTGACTCCAGACACCGGCCAGCACTTTAACCATCTCATCGTAACCATCCTGAGTTTGCACTCCTTCCAGACGGAACGGACGTTTGATCAGTTGTCCCTGGTGGTTCAACAGCCACTCACCACTGACAATGACCTTGCCATCATAGCGACCGTTAAACTCCGTTACGGTAACATTGAGCGTGTCCTGGACGCTTCCCAGAGGCTGGGAGCAACCACCCAGCCGGGCAGTTGCGTACTCAGGTTGGCAACCAGGGTGTTGCGCAACTGTTGATCCAACGGGCTGGCCCACAAGTTGTTGTTGGCAATCACATACTTCACATCACTGGTTTGATAAACCACACCATTCCCCGCCAGATAGTCAGGAACAGTGACCTGCTCTACCCATAACAGACGATTGCCCTGGCTGGCGGTACTTTGTGTACCGCTCTGCACCACAGGTAACTGGTAATAGTTTTTATTAATTTCGCCGGAGCTGCATCCGGCCAGCCACAGTGCTGCAATCGTCACTAGCCACTTTTTCATTGTTTCGCCCTCTTCGGCTCTGGATCTTTTTTGTCCTTCGCTTCAAATACCAGCGCGTTACTCTTCTCATTGAGCGTTTTCAGCACCGGTTGCAGTTCTCGCAACACCTGATCAAGGCGCTGCATATCCGCCACCATCTTGTTGTAGGCTGCGGAGCCAGGCTGGAAGCCCTGCATGCTGCGATTCAATTCACGCAACGTTGACTGCATATCCGTCGGCAACTGCTGCATCGACTGGCTAGCGAGGATCTTGTTCATGCTATCCAGCGTCGTTTGCAGGTTTTTCATTGTGCGCTGACTTTCAGAAAACGTACTGGTTGCCTGTTCAATCATCGGATTCAATGGCAGTTTGTTGATCTTATCCAACGCTTCCATCAGTCGTTGCTGGATTTGCGCCAGGCCGCCGCTAACAGTAGGGATAATCTGATAACCATTAAATTCACGAATACCGGTTATTGCAGGCGTATTTGGATAGAAATCGAGATCAACATACAGTGCACCAGTGACCAGGTTTCCGGTTTTCAGCGATCCGCGTAAACCACGTTTCAACAATTCGCCAAGGTGCTCAACAACATCCGTATTTTCGCCAAGCTGCATTTTCAGCCGCTCTGGCTCGATACGAATCAGTACCGGAATACGGTAATCATCGTTAAATGTCTGACGCATATTCGGCGCAAAGAATGGCACTTTGCTTACGGTACCCAGGCGAATACCCCGGAATTCTACCGGAGCTCCCGGTTGCAGACCGCGTACCGAATCTTTAAAGAACATCAGATAATCAATGTGATCGGTGTACAACGAATCCTGAATGCTCTTCTGATCATCATACAAAACGAAAGCTGTTTTCGGTGCCACTGGCTGCCCTAAATCCAGACCTTCCGGCACATCAAAGCTAACACCGCCACTAAGCAGCGTTGTCAATGAGCCCATCTCCACACGCATCCCCGCTGACGTCAGATCAACCGCAATGCCACTATCTTTCCAGAAGCGAACATTGCTGGTCACCAGTCGGTCATAAGGTGCATTGATGAACAGTTGATAACTGATATTGCGTTTTTGCGTATCGAAGGTGCTGGTTTCAACCGAACCTACCCGATAGCCACGGAACAGCACCGGATCTCCTGGCGAGAGCTGCCCGGCTTTTTTGCTATCGAGAATCACACGGATACCTTTCGCATCAGGCGGGGCCAACGGTGGCGAGTCCAGCAAATCGTATTTATCCATTTTGCTGCCTTTCGCGCCTGGCTGCAGTTCGATATAAACTCCAGACAGCAGCGTTCCCAGGCCGCTAATCCCTTCGCGACCAATCTGCGGTTTCACCACCCAAAAGACGGTGTCTTTATGCAGCAATTTTTCCATACCGGAATTCAGCCGCGCTTTGATTTCAACGTGCGTCAAATCATCAGCCAGTGTGGCGCTTTCAACCACGCCGACGTCAACGCTACGGCTTTTAATGGTGGTTTTGCCACCTTCAATTCCTTCCGCATTCGCGGTGATCAGGGTCACTTCCGGTCCCTGATGGCTGTAATGATAAAATAGAACCCAGGCCCCAATGAGCGCCGTGACGATAGGAAATATCCACACGGGAGACCAGTTCTTCACTTTCTGGATTTTGGCTTCCCCATTATTAGATTCCATACTGTCAGGACTCCTCATGCTCTGATTCAGGTTGACGATCCCACGACAAACGCGGGTCAAACGTCATAGCAGAAAACATTGTCATTATGACGACTAAAGCAAACATTAATGCACCCATTGCCGGATAAATACTCATTAAACCTCCCATACGCACCAGCGCCGAGAGCACCGCGATAACGAAAACGTCAATCATCGACCAGCGGCCTACAAACTCAACAACTTCATAAATCAAATGCATTCTTTCACTGTCGCGCTTGCCATGCCCTTTGGCATCCCAACACAGCCACGCGATGGCGATCATCTTTAACGTTGGCACCATAATACTGGCCAGAAAGATCACCGCAGCGACGGGATAAGAGCCTTCGCTCCATAACAGAATGACCCCAGCGAGAATCGTCGACGGCATCTTCGAGCCTAATAAATCCGTCACCATGATGGGCAAAATATTAGCCGGAAGATACAGCATGATGGACGTTACAAGCAGCGCGAGTGTCCACTGCAGGCTGTTTCTACGCCGAACGTACCCTTTGGTACTACAACGCGGGCACACGGGTTCATCAGCAGGAAGGATTGCCGTACAACAGGAGCACGAACGCAGCCCCTGACGTATCCCCGTGACGCCTGGTTTTAGCGGCTGGCGCAGTTCTGGCATCGGGGCGATGTCGTCCCATAACCAGCGACGATCAACGCACTGAAAAGCGCGCAGTTGCAGGACACAAAATAAACACCAGGGGAGAAAGCTGCTGCCTACCCCAATGCTGCCGTAAGCCATCAGTTTAACGAAACTGACCAGCACACCCGCGAGGAAAATCTCCGCCATTCCCCAGGTTTTGAGTTGAAAAAGCACCCGTGCCAGTTGCTCTTTTAAACGGACCGGTAATTCCGCGCGATTCACCAGTAACAGAATGGTTATCAGACAAAACGAGGGAACCAGTTGCACAAACAACAGGAAAAAGGTGCCGAGGCTGGCGTAGTCCTCAGAAAAAAGCACGCCGGGAATTTCCAGTAATGTAATTTCACTGGTAACTCCTGCAACGTTCATATTCACAAAAGGAAACAAGTTGGACAGCAACAGCATGAACAGTGCAGCCAACGCATAGGCGGTCGGACGCTGCCGAGGGGCATCCCACGCCACGGTTAACGTTGTGCCACACCGGGGACATGCCGCTTTCTGACCATGCTCAAGGCGCGGTAACGCCACCAGCATGTCACACTGCGAGCACAGGATGTGCTTCGCGGCATGATGATGTTCGCACATTGGTACTCCTTAATGATGCGCTATTTTACAGATGACTAACAAAGAGTTGGTTTTCATGCCTGATAAACCCAGTTCATCAGGCAATTTTACCGTTGTCAGCTGTCTCTGTTTAAATCGACTATTTTGCGATCAGCCACCATTTTTTAACGCTTCAAGATACTCCCAGCGTTCAAAGGCTTGCTCCAGCTCCTGCTCTGCAGCAGCCATATCGGCGAGCACTTTTTGTGTCTGCTCATGTGGCTGACTGAAGAAGGAAGCATCCGCCACCTGCGTCTGTAGGGCTTCCAGCTTCGCCTCCAGATCTTCGAGCAATTGCGGTAGCTGCTCCAGTTCGCGCTGCAATTTATAGCTTAGTTTGCTACTGCTGCGTTTTACAGTTTCTGCTTTTGCCGCGGCGGCTTCTTCGGTTTTTTTCACCGCAGGCTGTTTGAGCGCCACATACTGCTCTTGCTGACCACGGGCATCATGATAACCGCCGACATAACGACCAATTTTACCGCCGCCTTCGAAGATCCAACATTCTGTAACGGTGTTATCGACAAACTGACGATCGTGGCTAACCAGCAATACCGTGCCCTGATAGCTGTCGATCAGTTCTTCCAGCAGTTCCAGCGTTTCGACATCAAGATCGTTGGTCGGTTCGTCAAGAATCAATAAGTTGCTTGGTTTGAGGAACAAACGCGCCAGCAGCAAGCGGTTCCGCTCACCGCCAGAAAGCGCACGTACCGGCGTCATCGCCCGTTTCGGATGGAACAGAAAGTCCTGCAAATAGCCCAATACGTGGCGTGGCTTGCCGTTAACCATCACCTCTTGCTTACCTTCGGCAATGTTATCCATCACCGTTTTATCGGGATCCAGTTCCGCGCGGTGCTGATCGAAATAAGCCACTTCCAGTTTGGTGCCAACGTGAATACGCCCGCTGTCCGCTTGAAGCTGACCGAGCATCAGTTTCAGCAGCGTGGTTTTGCCGCACCCATTCGGACCAATCAGGACAATTTTGTCGCCACGTAGAACCTGGGCCGAAAAATCTTTCACCAGTTGCTTACCGTCAACCTGGTAGCAAACGTCTTCCATTTCGAAAACGATCTTACCGGAGCGGCTGGCCTCTTCCACCTGCATCTTTGCGGTACCCATCACTTCGCGACGTTCACCACGCTCGCGACGCATTGCTTTCAGGGCGCGTACGCGGCCTTCATTACGGGTACGGCGTGCTTTGATCCCCTGGCGGATCCACACCTCTTCCTGCGCCAGTTTGCGATCGAACTCGGCATTTTGTAGTTCTTCCACGCGCAGGGCTTCTTCTTTTTCAAGCAGGTACTGGTCGTAATTCCCTGGATAGGTCACCAGCTTGCCGCGATCGAGATCAACAATGCGCGTCGCCATATTGCGGATAAACGAACGGTCGTGGGAGATGAAAATAATCGTCCCATTGAAGGTTTTAAGGAACCCTTCCAGCCAGTCGATGGTTTCAATATCCAGGTGGTTTGTCGGTTCATCAAGCAACAGCACGCGCGGATTACTCACCAGCGCGCGTCCTAATGCCGCTTTACGCAACCAGCCGCCGGAAAGCGACGACAGCGCAACATTAGGATCTAACCCCAGTTGCGCCAGCACTTCGTTGATGCGGTTTTCCAGCTGCCACAGGTTGTGGTGATCCAACTGTTCCTGAACCTTCGCCAGTTCGTTGAGATTTTTCTCGCTCGGGTCGTTCATCACCAGGCGCGAAATATCGTGATAGCGTTTCAGATATTCCGCTTGTTCTTCAATGCCTTCGGCAACGAAATCATAAACGCTACCCTCAACGTTACGCGGCGGATCCTGTTGCAGACGAGCTACAATCAAATCTTGCTCGTAAATAATGCGACCGTCATCCAGCCCTTGTTCACGGTTGAGGATTTTCATTAACGTCGATTTGCCCGCGCCGTTGCGGCCCACCAGACAAACACGTTCGTTATCTTCGATATGCAGTTCTGCGTTATCGAGAAGCGGCGCGTCGCTGAACGACAGCCATGCGCCATGCATACTGATTAATGACATTACTATTCCTTTCAGGCTGCGGTAATCAGCCAGCAGTTGTGGATCTGGCGGTTACGGGCGAAATCCTGGGAGAGCGTTTTTTGCGTAATTTCTTGTGCTTTCAGTCCCAGTTTTGCCAGGCCGTCGAGATCCATACGGAAGCCACGTTTGTTGTTCGAGAACATGATCGTCCCACCTGCACGCAGCAGACGTTTCAAATCTTTCATCAGCGCCAGATGATCGCGCTGAACATCAAACGCATCTTCCATTCGTTTTGAGTTAGAGAAGGTTGGCGGATCGATAAAGATCAGATCAAACTGTTCATTTGCCTCACGCAGCCACGCCAGGCAATCGGCCTGAATCAGGCGATGCGCACGCCCGGTTAGGCCATTCAGACGCAGGTTGCGTTCTGCCCACTCCAGATAAGTACGCGACATATCCACGGTGGTGGTGCTGCGCGCGCCGCCTAATCCCGCATGCACGGTGGCGCTACCGGTATAAGAGAACAGGTTGAGGAAATCTTTGCCTTTGCTCATCTGACCGAGCATACGGCGGGCGATACGGTGATCGAGGAACAGACCAGTATCGAGATAATCCGTCAGGTTCACCCACAAGTGAGCGTTATATTCGGTAACTTCAAGAAACTCGCCCTTCTCGCCCAGTTTCTGGTACTGGTTTTTGCCCTTCTGGCGTTCACGGGTTTTCAGCACCAGTTTGTTTGGCGCAATCCCCAGTACCGAAATGGTTGCAGCGATAATATCGAACAGACGCTGACGCGCTTTGTGAGCATCAATAGTTTTTGGCGGTGCATACTCCTGCACCACCACCCAGTCGGAATAACGGTCAACGGCAACGTTATATTCCGGCAGATCGGCGTCATACAGGCGGTAACATTCAATTCCTTCCTGGCGAGCCCACTTCTCGAATTTTTTGAGGTTCTTACGCAGGCGGTTGGCGTAGTCTTCCGCTACCATCGCCGGTTTGCTGTCAGGAGTGCTTTCGGCAACGTGGTAATTTTTCTGTACGCAGTCCAGCGGGCCGTTTTTCGCCTTGTACTGTTTGTCTGCACGCAGCTGCAAGCAGCTTAGCAGATCCGGCGAGGCACTAAACAAAGAGAGATTCCAGCCACCAAACTGGTTTTTCATGATCCGACCCAGCAGGCTATGCAGCGCAATCAGCGCCGGTTCGCTGTCCAGACGTTCCCCGTATGGCGGGTTGCTCAACACTGTGCCGTACGGCCCTTTCAGCAGCGGATTGGTCAGTTGCGCGACATCTTTCACCTCAAAGGTGATCAGTTCAGCAATCCCCGCAAGACGGGCGTTAGTGCGTGCACGTTGAATCACCCGTGCGTCGCTGTCCGAACCGTAAAAATGAGAGCTATACTCAGCCAGGCCTTTACGGGCGCGAGTTTGCGCTTCCGCTTTCACTTCCTGCCAGATAGCTTCATCATGCTGCGCCCAGCCGCTAAAGCCCCAACGCCCACGGTGCAAGCCGGGTGCGCGATCGGTCGCCAGCATCGCCGCTTCAATCAGCAACGTACCGGAACCACACATCGGATCGAGCAGCGGTGTTCCAGGCTGCCAGCCGGATCGCATCACAATAGCGGCTGCCAGGGTTTCTTTGATCGGCGCAATACCAGCACGATCGCGATAGCCACGCAGATGTAAACCATCACCACTCAGATCAAGAGCGATACTGGCGGTTTCTTTATGCAGCCAGACGTTAACGCGGATATCCGGCGCATCGCGATCAACATTTGGACGCGGCAGATTTTTCCGCGTGAAAGCATCGACGATCGCGTCTTTCACTTTCATCGCGCCGTACTGACTGTTGCGGATGGTGTCATTCAAACCACTGAAGTGGACAGCGAAGGTCGCGCCAGGATTAAACATCTCTGTCCAGTTGATCGCCTGAACACCGAGATAGAGGTCTAAATCGCTGTAAACCTTACACTCGCCCAGCGGCAACATAATACGCGAGGCCAGGCGGCTCCACATCAGGCTCTGGTAAACAAGCCGTGTGTCGCCCTTGAAATGGACCCCACCCTGAACCACCTGGCATTCAACGGCCCCCAGGTTTTCCAGTTCAGTTTTTAACAGCTCTTCCAGCCCACGGGCCGTACTGGCAAACAGAGAATTCATATCGTCACTTTTACTCTAAGAGCCTACCGCAGTAGGCGTAATTGTTGCAGTCAGTCTGGACATGGACAGCGCGGAGAAACCGGAGCGTACACAAGTACGTGAGGATTTCGAGCACAACCCAGGGCCAAACTGACAAATAAAATAGCCTAATGGGACAGGCGCTAAGAAAATTGTTGCGCATTATAGCTAATAAGCACGTCATGTCATAAAGTTGAGGGCTTATTTTCATTTGAGGACCGCACCGTGGCGACATTAACCCGGCTTTTTATTCATCCTGTTAAATCGATGCGCGGCATTGGTCTTACACATGCTCTGGCTGATGTCAGTGGTCTGGCCTTCGATCGCATCTTTATGATCACGGAACCTGACGGTACGTTTATTACCGCTCGCCAGTTTCCCCAGATGGTACGGTTTACTCCTTCACCTGTGCATGATGGCTTGCATCTCACCGCACCAGATGGCAGTAGCGCATATGTTCGTTTTGCTGATTTCGCCACACAAGACGCACCAACCGAAGTTTGGGGCACACATTTTACCGCGCGAATTGCGCCAGACGCGATCAACAAATGGCTAAGTGGATTTTTCTCCCGCGAAGTGCAATTACGCTGGGTGGGGCCACAAATGACCCGGCGCGTGAAACGCCACAACACTGTACCTCTGTCATTTGCTGATGGCTATCCTTACCTTCTTGCTAACGAAGCCTCGTTACGTGATCTCCAACAACGTTGTCCGGCCAGTGTAAAAATGGAGCAATTCCGCCCCAATCTGGTGGTTTCCGGCGCGTCAGCCTGGGAAGAAGATCGCTGGAAAGTGATTCGCATTGGTGATGTGGTGTTTGATGTGGTTAAACCTTGTAGCCGCTGTATTTTCACCACCGTCAGCCCAGAAAAAGGGCAAAAACATCCGGCAGGCGAACCATTAAAAACATTGCAATCTTTCCGCACTGCCCAGGATAACGGCGATGTCGATTTTGGTCAGAATTTAATTGCCCGTAATAGCGGCGTGATTCGCGTTGGCGATGAGGTGGAAATTCTGGCAACGGCTCCGGCAAAAATTTACGGCGCAGCTGCCGCTGATGATACCGCCAACATCACGCAACAACCGGACGCAAATGTAGATATTGACTGGCAGGGACAGGCATTTCGTGGAAATAACCAACAGGTGTTGCTGGAGCAATTAGAAAATCAGGGAATTCGTATCCCTTATTCTTGCCGCGCGGGCATTTGTGGAAGTTGCCGTGTTCAGATTTTAGAAGGCGAAGTCTCGCCGCTGAAAAAATCAGCAATGGGCGATGATGGCACCATTCTTTGCTGTAGCTGTGTACCGAAGACTGCACTTAAGTTGGCGCGTTAGACTGCCTGTTCGAGGCTGAAGCTGTCAACATTAACCTGCGGTTTCAGCCTGTCGTTCATGATTTTAATGGCGTCGCCCAACTGCATCGCGCGACCCGCAATAACAACGCAGGGTTGTGCCAGCAGGCATAGTGCGGCATTTTCGCCAGATTCAACGACCAGCAAATTGACCTGCTCGTGAGTATCGCTCAACCAAACGCAGGCCGCATCGCCCGGCATGGGCACCCACATTTCACCATGGGAAACAAAATGCCAGCTTTTCGGCATTTGCGGTTTGAGATAGCGAATTGCTACCAGTGCATTCAGCACCAGTTCGGCTTTTTGTTCTTTAGATAAATTAAAATCGCGGCACTTTTCTTCAAAAGAGAAATAGAGCGCGGCGTCGTCAACGCAAAAGCCTGCGGGAGAAAAGGCATCTGGAGTCAACATCTTGCGCGCAAAACGTGAGCGAAACAGCATACCATTGGCTAAATCGAGCATCATTCGATCGTGCTCTTCATCGTAATACCAACGCCAGTTATCGTCTGGTTTAATTCGCATCTGCCTCTCCCCTACCCTATAAAACCGCAGCAACACAATCCATTGTCGCTTCGCTTAATAACCTCAACAATAAAAGTACAAAATGTCTAAATAAGCAACAGCGATGAATATAAAACAACCAGGGCTGAAAATAAAGCCCTGATTATCTTATAAAGAGGAATTCGAAGAAATAATTAGATATGGGTAACGATTTCTTTAATCAGCGGCGGACCTTTAAAAATAAAACCAGAATAAATTTGCACCAGTGAGGCACCCGCAGCAATCTTTTCACGCGCAGCGATAACCGAGTCGATGCCGCCAACACCGATGATCGGTAAGCGACCGTTTAATTCCAGTGACAAGCGGCGAATAATTTCGGTGCTTTTTAACTGAAGCGGACGACCACTTAAGCCACCGGTTTGATCGCAATTTTTCATTCCCTGAACAAGAGAACGATCGAGTGTGGTATTGGTTGCAATAACGCCATCAATATTATGGCGAACTAAACTATCGGCAACCTGGATCAATTCTTCTTCAGAAAGATCCGGCGCGATCTTCACTGCGATCGGCACATATTTATGGTGCATCGCTTGCAAATCATTTTGCTTATTTTTAATCGCGGTTAAGAGATCATCCAGCGCTTCACCATATTGCAGCGTGCGTAATCCTGGGGTATTCGGCGATGAAATATTGATGGCGATATATCCCGCATAGGCATAGATTTTTTCCATACAAATCAGATAGTCATCTTTGCCCTGCTCCACTGGCGTATCTTTATTTTTGCCGATGTTAATACCCAGGACGCCGTCATAATGGGCCTTTTTTACGTTCTCTACGAGGTTATCAACGCCAAGATTATTAAAGCCCATACGGTTGATCAAACCTTCGGCATCTACCAGACGAAAGAGACGCGGCTTGTCATTACCTGGCTGTGGACGTGGCGTGACGGTACCGATCTCGATCGATCCAAATCCCATCGCGCCTAACGCGTCAATGCACTCCCCGTCTTTATCAAGACCGGCTGCCAGACCAAGCGGATTTTTAAACGTCAGGCCCATGCAGTTAACAGGTTTCGCAGGCACTTTCTGCCGCACCAGTGCTTCAAACGGCGTTCCTGTAATACGGCGTAATTGCTGAAAAGTAAACTCATGAGCGCGCTCTGGATCGAGCTGGAAAAGGGCTTTACGAACGAAGGGGTAGTACATGAACTCTCCTGGATTCCCGGTGTGCAAACCGGGGGCGTATTATGTGCGAGTTCGGACCAAAAGGGAATTGACCTGCGGCAAAAAAAACGCAAACGTTTTCCGAACCTGTTTCAGGGCAGATTTTGCTCCTTCTTTGCACTCAACCCGTCGTAATCATTTATCGCCCGCCAGGCGACATGACACGGTGCGATTGCCTGACACCAGCTTGTCTGACGCTGGCTTTTAGGCGGCACAACTCCCGCATTACTTAACGCTTTACCATTTACGCTCACCTGAATCAGGTTAATGTAGTAAGGCGTTGGGTTAGTGAGTTGTACACCCTGCGAATTCCGTGTCCAGCGTAATTGTTGATAAGCTTCCAGCGGGTCGCCCGGCAAACCTTCGGGTCGCCAGAACAGTTTAAATACCGAGCGCATCGCCACTTTTACGCTCTGATTTTCAACTTTGCCGGATGGCACGCTGGCAATGCTTAACTCAAATAGCGTTTCGCGATCCACAGGCAAGATGTCGCTTTCCGTTCTCAGCAAGCGCAACGTGCCTGTAGTACCGGGCTTCAGGAGAATAAGTGGCGGAGCGGCCAGTAATGGTGCTGGCACTGTCGACGCGTCCCCCCCGGCCCAACGCGTTGGGCGGTTGATTTTACTGTTAATCAGCCAGGATTCCTGACTGGTATTAGTCAGTAAAATAGATATCGATTCTCTGTCTGCCGGAAAGATAAATCGCGTTCCGCCGACCACCACTCCTGCCCGCAATTCACCCGCCACCAGCAGCGATAAAACGGCGAAAATCAAGAGCGCCAATCTGTTCCACGTATTAGTCATAATGAAGTACAAATGTCGCGCTGGCATTCACTTTACCCGACTGCACATCGCTATTGACAGGTCGCAATTGCGCATAAAAAGTTAATGGCACCTTACCGCTATGTAGGCTGTAGTCTTTACTCGCCTGGTTAAGCGGAATCAATATCTTCGCATCATCCAGAATCGCAATTGCCAGCCCACTGGCTGCATCCGTACCACTTTCAATGGACAGCATTTCGCTCTGCACTCCGTCGGGGGTTCCTGAAAAGGTGACGTCAACCGTGCTGACATCTGTTCCGCAATCCTGCAAATTAATGATGAAAGATTTCTCCGGGCCATAATTCCCATGAAAAAAACGTGTCAGCGAGACATCGCCTAACTGCACATTGATTTGCTTGCTATCCTGTGCCAGCACGCATGTATTACGGCGAAACGATCCGCTAATGTTGACCGTGCCATCATGGGCAAATAGCTCACAGCCCCCCGTTAATCCCAGTAAGAACAGAATCCAGATTATCCGTTTCAACATCACTCCTTCACTGGTAAACCAGATCAAAATAGAGAACCGCCGTCGCATTACCGCCCGTTGCTCCCGCCTTTGTGGACTTATAACGAAGTTGATATTTGAGTGTGTTATCCCCGGCTTTTAAGGGCGTAAGAGGCTGGACCTGATTGAGCGGGATTTCTTGCTGACTTTGCGCATCAAGAATTTGCACGGCAATCCCCGTTGCCATACCACCGCTTCCGCCTGTGTCAGTTAGTTTGAGCAGTGTCGGCGCAAGGGTGTCAGCCTCGCCGCTAAAAAGGACGTCCGCGCCAGTAATACCAGCGGCACAACCGGTGATATCGATATTCAAATCAGCAGCAGTGCTTACGGTATTCGCAGCCTGAAAATCACTGATATTAAAATCACCAATATGAATATTTTGTAATGCACTTTTGGTGGCGACATCACAGCCCTGATCGACCACATTCCCATAAATATGCATACTAACTTGTTCAGGCCCAGCCATCCCGACATGGATGTTAAGAATGCTAAAGAACAAGATAACGCACTGAAATATCGTTTTTTTCTTCATACGTTCACGCGTTAATCAAAATTTATTCTCACCGTTGCCGTGGCTTCAAATCGCCCGGTTTCTGGTGGTACACCTGTCGTGCTGACTGGATAGACATTCATTCGCGCGATACTGTCTGCATCATCAGGAATAGAGAGCGGTAATGTTCCACCAGCAGGGGAAATAATGTTGTTCTGGCTATCGGTCACCACCACGCCCACGCCAGGACGTGACGTCTTAATCGCCTGGGGATAGCTGGGGTCTGTAGTTGCCGTCAGACTCAGGTTGACGTTAACTAACCCCGCGTTTCCCGTGTTACACCTGACTGGAATTGCAAGTTCTGCCGTTCTGGCCCCAAGAGGCTTATGCCCTACAACACGAAAGTTAGCCGCAAATACGTCGCCCAGATCGACCTCGATTGTTTCTCCGGCATTGACGGAACATGAGCCAAGTGAATTGATAGTACCAGACAGGTAATACACTAAAACCGGTGTACCTGTAGTCGTGCAGGAATCACCTGCGGGTATGTTGTAGCATTCAAATAATCGCGCCAGCGCCATAGGAGGAATGACGACCGAACCAACGAACGGCTGCAATATTTTCAGGGAAAAGCTACCGCTATTACCGCTAGCCCCCTGGCCACCTAAACGTTGACCGCCGGGATCGCAAATATGCCATCGTGTATCTGCCCCTGTGCCCACGTTTTCGAAAGGAACCGCAGTAGGAGAACTGCCTTTAACCTGCAATAAAACTTTGGCGGCAAGATAGTCATTAATTTTGTACCAGTTGTCGCCTAAATAGACTAACGGTGAATCCGCGGCGAATGCCCATCGGCCACTTCTGACATTGTCTTTATCGCAATCACAGGAAACATAATAATCATTCGATTCGTTCCACTGATAAAATTTGTCTTTAACTACTCCAGCCGTATTTTCTTCTTCCTCCAGGGTTTTAACGCCAAAATTGACGCCAATATACGGATTCCCCTGAGTGGTATGACACTGCCCGCTATAAGCAGCAGTTTGAGCGCACCATAGCATTAAGACGGCGGCAAAAAATAGTCGTAGTAATAACACGCATTTTTCTCCAAAGATTATCTGCATATGGCATCCATTCGCGTAATCGCAGAGTTAATTTGTTGTTCGGTAAGCTGGTAACTGATATGACAAATTTGATCGGGAGCTTCGCCCCAGCGTACAGTTATCGCTCCCTGAGCGGGCAAACCGGACATATAGAGCGAGCCATCATCATCAATAATGCCGCTATTAGTCTGTATGCCGTCCAGCGTCGCTATCGCGCCAAAACGCAGCGGTATACCCTGCTTTGATGTTTTCATTAATACCCTTGCTCCCGCATGGGCATTGAACTCCGCCAGAACCAACGCCCCTTTGGTGGGAACCACGTTGACTACTGCATTTTCAAGATCCACGTTACGTTTTAACGATGCCGCATCAAGTGCGATTCGATTTTCCCGATAAGAAGTGGCATAGGGGACAACGGTATATCCGCGCCAGTCAGTTTTCAGCCCGGTGCTGTTCGCCACACGAGTATTCTCTGCGCTTGGTGCTGCAATCAGCACGTTAGTTTCCCCCAGCGATTGCCCCAGGGTAATGCCCTGTGAATGGGCAACTAAACTGCCTGAAAGAGCGTAGTTCAGTTGTTGTTGACTGCCGTTATCGCTGTAGTTGTAGCCCACTCGGGCATCTGCAAACGCCCCTTTGTAGTCCATGCTGGCGCTACCATTAGCCGTTTTCCCCTCGCTGTTATATCCCTGTTGCACGCTGTAGCTCAGGTTACCGTCATCGAGTAGTGTCTCCGTTAAACCCAGGTTTTGTGTAATGTGCCCTTCGTTATCGATACTGGTGTTAGAGGTCATCCAGGCGTAATTTTTTTCCTGGTATAGCTATCATTACTTCTGGGGAGCAACAGATTGAGCGGCAGGGAAAAATTTAGTGCAAACACCTGATCAGCATCAGGTTGACCACGGGACTTACTGTAGTTCCAGGAAACCCCCAGCGAGAGATCTTTAATTTGCGTGTTGTAGCCAAACTGTAATAGCCGATCCTGTTGATCGGTATGCCAGTAAGTTTGCTGGCTACCACTTAAATAAAACGAACCGTAATCGCCTAATTGCTGGGAGATATTGACCTGCAGTTTGCCACGTTTGGTGTAAAACAAATTGTAATAACGCGACCACATCGGCGTATCTTCATCATCACCGTCATTAAATTCGTAGCCATCCATATGTTTATACATGGTGTCGGAAAGGGTGTAGAAACCCGACGTCGAATAGCGATAGCCCATCAGTTGAAAATTAGTGCCCAATTGGTTGAGCGTTTTGGCATACAGAAAACGATATGACTGACCTTTATGTTCGCTTTGGTCTGCCAGCGTACTCTTCGCCTGGGTCGCATCGAACGAAATTGCTCCGAAATCGCCAAGGTTAAATCCCAGACCAAACATGGCGGCACGGTAATATTCAGCATATTGTCCACCACCATACCATGTCGTTCCCCACGGTCCGCCCCACTGCAACGTGGCCTGGGCAAATTTGCTCTCCTGCTGTTCATTACTATTGGTTCTGTATTTCGCCAGTGTCACCGCGTATTTGATTCGCCCCTGACGCTGGAGTAATGGCACGCTGGAAAACGGTACGCTGTAGCTATTGACGCTGCCGTCCGCTTCTTTGATTTCAACTAACAAATCACCGCTCGACGACGTGGAATAGAGATCACTAATTTCAAAAGCACCAGGCGATACATAAGTTTGGTAAATGGTGTAACCATTTTGCTTAATCGTTATCTGGGCATTGCTTTTGGCGATACCACGCACCACAGGCGCAAACCCTTTCAGGCTGTCTGGCAGCATGTTGTCATCTGACGCCAGCTGCACACCACGAAAGCTGACACTATCGAAAAAATCGCCTGCAGTATAATCATCACCTACGGTCAGTTCGCCTTTTAGTGGAATAACCGCCCGCTGCAAATAGCTGCTGAGATTCTTCCATTCTGCGGTTTGGCCACTACTGCGACTCCATGTTGAATTGTTGCGCAATCTCCATGGGCCTAAATTAACGCCACTGTTTAAATTCAGAAAATAGCTGTCGCCAGAATCACTGTCTGCGCTGCTATGAATACTGTTAGCCCCGCTAAACGAATATCCCAGTAATAGCGCGTTGATCCCTTCATCCCAACGTTCAGGGGGGACATAACCACGGGCATTACTTTTGATGGCGATTTGCGGTACTGAAATTTCCAGACGGAGTTTATTCACATTAAACGTTACGCTGGCATCCGGAATAATCTCCGCCAATGGCACACACGCTTGTTTGTCCAGTTGTTTAAAAGCCGGAAACGCATCAGTATTAACACCCATTGCATCCAGGCTTTCAGTCGTCAAACAGGCGGCAATCCCCTTCTCTGGCGTTATCTCAACAAAATTGACGTTGCGCGTATCTACAATTGTCTGATTCAGAACAATATCGACACGATAAACCCCTGGCGTTATTTTTTGTCCTTTTTCGAAACGAGACAAATCGGCCACCATTGAGGGATCATCTTTGAAAAAAGCAGGATCGAACCAGGTTTCAGCTTGTGCATTGAACGCTGCCGACACAAACACCACCAGCCCCCCAATAAACGATGGCACTCCACCAGAGCTTAACAGGCTGTGTTGTCGATGAGTTCTATACATCTCGCTCTCTTAACTGAAGACGGCTTACGATTTACAGTTGAGTTGCGGCGTTTCCGCCCCGTAGTCATTGATGGTTCGACACGTTACGCTGCTATTTTTGGCCCCCTTTGGCAGAGAAAATTGGTATTTATCAAAGGGGGAAATCATTTTATTTTTAACTACTTTTCCACCTATTTTCAGGTCTGTCAGGGTAATGAAATAAGGTGTTGGGTTACTGACCGTAACCATGTCAGCTGACGAAGTGCAACGCAGTTTCGCCGGAGCCTCGCCTAAGGGATACGCTAAACCTTTTGGTCGCCAGAAAAGTTTGATGACGCTTTGTGTGGCAATCTTCAGGGTATTTCCCTCTTCCCGCTTCCCGCTTCGTTGTTGAAGGGACTGCCCGTACGCTAGTGAAGAAAAGGGTTTCTCTGTCTTTCGCCAACGGCGCACCAATGTACATAATGCGTAACAGATTCTCATTAGCCGGATTCAGCACAAATAGCGGTGGTGTAATAATAAAATCTGCTGATTTTTTATTATCTGGGGTCATCACCCATGACTGAATAAGATAAGGAACATCCGGACTGGTGTTACGTACACCCAGTGAAATTTGCTCTTCACCTTCTGAATAAACAAGACGTGTTGCTGCAAGTCCAATCCCGCCTTTACCTGCCGCCCATGCGGATGAGCAGCTGAGTAATATTGCCGTTAAACTTACGGTCACAATTCCCTTTGTTATGCAAGTTTTCATAAATAGTCACTCTTAAAAAATATGAATATCCCCTCCAGAAGACTAGAGGGGTACTAATTAATAAAACAATTAATGAGTTCTATTAATAATAGTTAATATGGAAATTTGTTACCGCATTCACATTACCAGAAGTCGCTTTCCCCGTAGCGATATAATCAACTTTAAAGGTCACTGTTTGCTCAGCAGAATCCGCTAACTGAATATTCGACGTTTCGGTACCGGGAGTTACCGATGTAGAACCATCTGGCAGATACATTTGTAGAGCAACATTCGTCGCTGCATCGGTGGTAGCCTGGTTGGCAAATGCTGTAGGTTGCACGCCGTCAGCCGTACCACTAAAGGTAAACGTCGCATTTTTAGTTACAGTAACATCACAGCCTTCTAAGGCAATTGGTACATCAGTTTTAACGCCAGAGACTGCTCCATTAGTTTGCAACTTGGTGGCGCTGACATTTGGCAATGTGACTACTGAATCTTTCGTCGCAGCTACCAGGGTACAAGCTGGAGCAATAACTTTACCATTAAATGTTACTTTGCCATCCGTGATAGCATTATCATCAGCTGCCATAACGCTGGACGTTGCACATACCACAGTTATAAACGCCGTCAATACACTTTTTTTCATCGTCATCATCCTGATCTCTTCGTAAATATGATAATGCCTTTAAATGACATTAGACTTAATAATAACAATAATTGACCGCCATTTAAATCAAGCATACTAAATCCAATAAGTGACAAATCTTTAATTTATAGATTTCATGAATATTTAAATATTAACTGAACGAGTAATTCATTGATTCAACATCTAATGACTATCCAACAAATAAATATGCGTGATATATAAAGCCCTTTCTTTAGTTTATTTTCAGAAAAAGATACACAAAATTTATATTTGGCATTTTCTTGTCTCTCCGACAGACTGACCGAATTGTTATCAATGTTAACAAAAAAAGAACAATTGGTTATAAGGAGAGAGTATGCGTGTCATCACCCTGGCGGGTAGTCCTCGCTTTCCTTCTCGCTCCAGCTCCTTGCTGGAATATGCGCGGGAAAAACTAAATGGACTGGATGTAGAGGTTTATCACTGGAATCTGCAAAACTTCGCCCCGGAAGATCTGCTTTATGCTCGTTTCGATAGTCCGGCACTCAAGACCTTCACCGAACAGCTGCAACAGGCTGATGGACTGATAGTCGCTACACCTGTGTATAAAGCCGCCTATTCCGGCGCGCTGAAAACCCTGCTCGACCTGCTGCCAGAGCGCGCTTTGCAAGGCAAAGTGGTGCTACCGCTGGCGACGGGCGGTACCGTGGCCCATCTGCTGGCGGTCGATTATGCCCTTAAACCAGTTTTAAGCGCACTGAAAGCTCAGGAGATCCTGCACGGCGTGTTTGCCGATGACTCACAAGTAATTGATTACCATCACAGACCCCAGTTCACGCCAAATCTGCAAACCCGTCTTGATACCGCGCTAGAAACTTTCTGGCAGGCATTGCACCGCCGCGATGTTCAGGTTCCTGACCTTCTGTCTCTGCGAGGTAATGCCCATGCGTAACATCATTAAACTGGCGCTGGTGGGATTGCTTAGCGTCTCTACGATTGCGGTTGCTGCAGAATCCTCGCCTGAAGCGTTATGTATAGGCTATCAGAAAGGCAGTATTGGTATGGTACTGGCAAAAAGCCACCAGTTACTGGAAAAACGCTATCCGCAATCAAAAATCTCCTGGGTGGAGTTCCCCGCGGGTCCGCAAATGTTGGAAGCCTTAAACGTTGGCAGTATTGATCTCGGCAGTACCGGGGATATTCCGCCAATCTTTGCCCAGGCTGCCGGGGCTGATTTGGTATATGTGAGCGTCGAGCCACCGAAGCCCAAAGCCGAAGTGATTCTGGTGGCAGAAAACAGCCCGATCAAAACCGTAGCCGATCTTAAAGGTCACAAAGTTGCCTTTCAGAAAGGTTCCAGTTCACACAACCTTTTACTGCGTGCACTGCGTCAGGCCGGACTTAAGTTTACCGATATCCAACCCACTTACCTAACGCCCGCTGATGCCCGCGCCGCGTTCCAGCAAGGTAACGTTGACGCCTGGGCTATCTGGGATCCCTACTACTCTGCTGCATTATTACAGGGCGGCGTGCGGGTGCTGAAAGACGGCACCGATCTCAATCAAACTGGATCGTTTTATCTGGCAGCTCGTCCCTATGCAGAAAAAAACGGCGCTTTTATTCAGGGCGTACTGGCAACCTTTAGTGAGGCCGATGCGTTAACCCGCAGCCAGCGCGAGCAAAGCATCGCTTTACTGGCAAAAACGATGGGCTTACCGGCACCGGTGATTGCCTCTTACTTAGATCATCGCCCTCCTACCACCATCAAACCGGTTAACGCCGAGGTTGCCGCCTTACAGCAGCAAACGGCAGATCTGTTTTATGAAAATCGTCTGGTGCCGAAAAAAGTCGATATTCGCCAGCGCATCTGGCAGCCCACTCAACTGGAAGGAAAACAATTATGAGTCTGAATATGTTCTGGTTTTTACCGACCCACGGTGACGGGCACTATCTGGGAACGGAAGAAGGTTCACGCCCGGTTGATCACGGTTATCTGCAACAAATTGCGCAAGCGGCGGATCGTCTGGGCTATACCGGTGTGCTGATCCCAACGGGGCGATCGTGTGAAGATGCGTGGCTGGTGGCGGCGTCGATGATCCCGGTGACGCAGCGGCTGAAGTTTCTTGTCGCCCTGCGCCCCAGCGTAACCTCACCTACCGTTGCCGCTCGCCAGGCCGCCACGCTTGACCGTCTCTCAAATGGTCGTGCGTTGTTTAATCTGGTCACAGGCAGCGATCCACAAGAGCTGGCAGGCGACGGCGTGTTCCTTGATCATAGCGAGCGCTACGAAGCCTCGGCGGAATTTACCTAGGTCTGGCGGCGCTTATTGCTGGGGGAAACCGTCAATTTCAACGGTAAACATATTCATGTGCGCGGAGCAAAACTGCTCTTCCCGCCGATTCAACAGCCTTATCCTCCGCTTTACTTTGGCGGATCGTCAGACGTCGCCCAGGAGCTGGCGGCAGAACAAGTTGATCTCTACCTCACCTGGGGCGAACCGCCAGAACTAGTAAAAGAGAAGATCGAACAAGTGCGGGCGAAAGCTGCCGCGCATGGACGCAAAATTCGTTTCGGTATTCGTCTGCATGTGATTGTTCGTGAAACTAACGACGAAGCGTGGCAGGCCGCCGAGCGGTTAATCTCGCATCTTGATGATGAAACTATCGCCAAAGCACAGGCCGCATTCGCCCGGACGGATTCCGTAGGACAACAGCGAATGGCGGCGTTACATAACGGCAAGCGCGACAATCTGGAGATCAGCCCCAATTTATGGGCGGGCGTTGGCTTAGTGCGCGGCGGTGCCGGAACGGCGCTGGTGGGCGATGGTCCTACGGTCGCTGCGCGAATCAACGAATACGCCGCGCTTGGCATCGACAGCTTTGTGCTTTCGGGCTATCCGCATCTGGAAGAAGCGTATCGGGTCGGCGAGTTGCTGTTCCCACATCTGGATGTCGCCATTCCGGAAATTCCCCAGCCGCAGCCGCTGAATCCGCAAGGCGAAGCGGTGGCGAATGATTTTATCCCCCGTAAAGTCGCGCAAAGCTAAGGAAGAAATAATGGCAACGCCAGTGAAGAAGTGGTTATTGCGCGTTGCCCCCTGGTTTTTACCGGTGGGCATCGTGGCGGTGTGGCAACTGGCCTCCTCAGTTGGCTGGCTGTCGACGCGTATTTTGCCCTCACCGGAAGGGGTGGTGACGGCGTTCTGGACGCTCTCCGCCAGCGGCGAACTGTGGCAGCATCTGGCGATCAGTTCCTAGCGGGCGCTGATTGGCTTTTCAATTGGCGGATCGCTGGGGTTGATTTTGGGACTGATTAGCGGGCTATCTCGCTGGGGAGAACGGCTGCTGGATACCTCAATTCAGATGTTGCGCAACGTGCCGCATCTGGCGCTGATCCCGCTGGTGATTTTGTGGTTTGGCATTGATGAATCCGCAAAAATCTTTCTGGTGGCGCTCGGTACGCTGTTTCCCATTTATATCAACACCTGGCATGGCATCCGTAATATCGATCGCGGGCTGGTGGAGATGACGCGTAGCTATGGGTTATCCGGCATACCGCTGTTTATCCATGTGATCCTGCCTGGTGCCCTGCCCTCAATTATGGTCGGCGTGCGTTTTGCGTTGGGCCTGATGTGGCTGACGCTGATTGTTGCCGAAACCATTTCTGCCAATTCCGGCATTGGTTATCTGGCGATGAATGCGCGAGAGTTTTTGCAAACGGACGTGGTGGTAGTCGCTATTATTCTTTACGCCCTGCTCGGCAAACTTGCTGACGTCAGCGCGCAGCTGTTAGAGCGCCTCTGGTTGCGCTGGAACCCGGCTTATCATTTGAAGGAGGCCACGGTATGAATACTGCTCGTCTGAACCAGGGCACACCATTGTTGCTCAATGCAGTAAGCAAACATTACGCGGAAAATATCGTCCTGAACCAACTGGATTTACATATTCCGGCAGGTCAGTTTGTGGCGGTGGTGGCAAAAGTACCCTGCTGCGCCTGCTGGCCGGGCTGGAAACGCCAACCGCAGGCGATGTGTTGGCAGGCACCACACCGCTGGCTGAAATTCAGGAAGACACGCGAATGATGTTTCAGGATGCGCGTCTGCTACCGTGGAAATCGGTGATTGATAACGTTGGGTTAGGCCTTAAAGGCCAGTGGCGCGATGCCGCGCGTCGGGCGTTGGCTGCGGTAGGACTGGAGAATCGCGCCGGGGAATGGCCTGCCGCACTTTCAGGCGGGCAGAAACAGCGAGTGGCGCTGGCAAGAGCGTTGATTCATCGACCGGGTTTATTGTTGCTTGATGAACCGCTCGGGGCACTGGACGCCTTAACGCGACTCGAGATGCAGGATTTGATTGTGTCACTTTGGCAGGAGCACGGCTTTACCGTACTGTTGGTGACGCATGATGTGAGCGAAGCGGTAGCAATGGCTGACCGGGTGTTATTAATTGAAGAGGGAAAAATTGGTCTGGATTTGACAGTGGATATCCCCCGTCCGCGTCGATTAGGGTCGGTGCGATTAGCGGAGCTGGAATCGGAAGTGTTGCAAAGGGTGATGCAGCGTGGTGAATCTGAAATTCGCCTGAGAAAACAGGGGTAAATTCCCCGAATGGCGGCGCTATTGCCGCCATTCGGTTATTTATCAAGCCAGTGCTTTGGTGATCTTCTCGTACAGATCGCCAGAGAGATTTTCCAGCCCTTTCAACTGTTCCAGCGCCGCGCGCATTTTCTCCTGACGTTTGGCATCATAACGTTTCAGGCGAATCAGCGGTTCAATCAGACGTGAAGCCACCTGCGGGTTACGGCTGTTGAGGTCGGTAAGCATTTCCACCAGGAACTGGTAACCGCTCCCATCTTCGGCATGGAACGCTGCCGGATTGCTGCCCGCAAACGCGCCAATCAACGAACGAATACGGTTCGGGTTGCTCATGGTAAATGAGCGATGCTGCAACAGACCGCGCACCGTCTCCAGCACATTCGCCGCCGGGCTGGTGGCTTGCAGGATAAACCATTTATCCATCACCAGACCGTCCTGATGCCACTTATCGTCGTATTCCTGCATCAGCGCATCACGGCATGGCAGCTGTGCGGCAACCGCCGCAGAAAGCGCCGCCAGCGCATCGGTCATATTGTTCGCTTCGTGGAACTGCTTGCTCACCAGCACGTCAGCCAGATGCGTTTCACCAAAAGCAAGGAAGCGCAGGCAGGCATTACGCAGAGTGCGTTTCGCAATATCTTCATGCTCAACACGGTACTCGCTCTGGTAATTCGCGTTGTAAATAGCCAGCAGCTCATCCGCCAGTTCAGTCGCCAGAGTACGAGTGAGTGCTTCGCGTACTTCGGCAATAGCAATCGGGTCGATGATATCGAACAGTTCAGCCATTTCATTGACAGAAGGCAGCGTCAGGATTTCTGCCGCCAGCGCCGGATCAATCTTCTCATCGAGCAGCACTGCGCGGAAAGCGTCAGCCACATGTACCGGCAGAGACAGCGGCTGCCCTTGCTGATGTCGGGCGACGTTCAGCTTGATGTAGGTTGCCAGCAGGCTTTGTGCCGCATCCCAGCGGGAGAAATCATTACGCGCATGACGCATCAGGAAGGTCAGTTGCTGATCGCTCCACTTATATTCCAGTTTCACTGGCGCAGAGAATTCGCACAGCAGCGCAGGCACCGGCTGGAAGTAGACATTATCAAAAACAAAGGTCTGTTCCGCCTGGGTGACGTTCAGCACGGAATTCACCGGATGACCGCCTTTCTGCAACGAGATCACTTTGCCTTCGTTGTCATACAATTCGATGGCAAACGGAATATGCAGCGGCTGTTTTTCTGCCTGATCCGGCGTGGCTGGCGTGCGCTGGCTGATGGTCAGGGTGTACTGCTCGGTTTCCGGATTGTAGTCGTCTTTGACGGTCACAATCGGCGTGCCGGACTGGCTGTACCAACGGCGGAAATGGGAGAGATCGACATTCGACGCATCTTCCATCGCCTGCACAAAGTCGTCGCAGGTTGCCGCGCTGCCATCATGGCGCTCGAAATAGAGTTGCATCCCTTTCTGGAAGTTTTCTTCGCCCAGCAGGGTGTGGATCATACGGATCACTTCCGCGCCCTTCTCGTAAACGGTCAGGGTATAGAAGTTGTTCATCTCAATGACCATGTCCGGGCGGATCGGGTGCGCCATCGGGCTGGCGTCTTCCGCAAACTGCAATCCGCGCATGGTGCGCACATTATTGATGCGGTTAACTGCACGGGAACCAAGGTCAGAGCTGAATTCCTGATCGCGGAAGACGGTTAAACCTTCTTTCAGGCTGAGCTGGAACCAGTCGCGGCAGGTGACTCGGTTACCGGTCCAGTTATGGAAATATTCATGGCCGATAACGCGTTCAATATCGAGGTAATCTTTGTCAGTGGCGGTGTCGGTGCGGGCCAGCACATATTTGGAGTTAAAGATATTCAAACCCTTATTCTCCATTGCGCCCATATTGAAGAAATCCACCGCGACGATCATATAGATGTCGAGGTCATACTCCAGGCCGAAGCGTTCTTCATCCCATTTCATTGAGTTTTTCAGCGAGGTCATCGCCCACGGCGCGCGATCAAGGTTGCCGCGATCGACGTACAGCTCCAGCGCCACTTCGCGACCAGAACGCGTGGTAAAGGTGTCGCGCAGTACATCAAAGTCGCCTGCCACCAGCGCAAACAGGTAGCACGGTTTCGGGAACGGGTCCTGCCACTGTACCCAATGGCGTCCGTTTTCCAGTTCACCTTGCGCAACGCGGTTACCGTTGGAAAGCAGGAAGGGATATTTGGTTTTATCGGCAATAATTTTGGTGGTAAAACGCGCCAGCACGTCCGGGCGGTCGAGATAATACGTAATATGGCGGAAACCTTCGGCTTCACACTGGGTGCAAAGCGCATCGCCTGACTGATAAAGCCCTTCCAGCGCGGTATTCGCCGCCGGGCTTATTTCATTAACGATCTTAAGCGTAAAATGCTCCGGCAAATTACTGATGACCAGTGCGCCCTCTTCTTCTTTCCAGGCGGTCCACGGCTCATCATTAATATGAACAGAAACCAGTTTGAGGTCTTCGCCGTTGAGACGAAGCGGAGCATCTGATGCACCATGACGGACAGCCTGGCTGACCGCGGTAACGACCGTCTTTTGCGCGTCGAGGTCAAAGGTCAAGTCAATATCAGTAATCTGGTAATCCGGCGCACGATAATCGTGACGGTATTTGGCTTGTGGCTGTTGAGTCATAAATAACCTTTAGCATCTTTTATAGAGTCTGGTGTTCAGTCTATTCCTGTTGCGTAAATCGCGCTATGCAGAATCTTCATCTTTTCAGGTACAAACGCCTTTATTGCTACATTTTTATAACATACACCGCGTAATGCCATCGACCAGAAAGGTGGCATATGGTGTGATCGGGGTTCAATAAATTGCGAAACAAGGTATACTCCAGCAGTTCCTGAAGATGTTTATTGTACTAAACGCTCCTGTACGAGGATGCTACTGCGCACCTATGACACAATTCGCTTCTCCTGTTCTGCACTCGTTGCTGGATACAGATGCTTATAAGTTGCATATGCAGCAAGCCGTGTTTCATCACTATTACGATGTGCATGTCGCGGCGGAGTTTCGTTGCCGAGGTGACGATCTGCTGGGTATTTATGCCGATGCTATTCGTGAACAGATTCAGGCGATGCAGCACCTGCGCCTGCAGGATGATGAATATCAGTGGCTCTCTGCCCTGCCTTTCTTTAAGGCCGACTATCTTAACTGGTTACGCGAATTCCGCTTTAACCCGGAACAAGTCACCGTGTCCAACGATAATGGCAAGCTGGATATTCGCTTAAGCGGTCCGTGGCGTGAAGTCATCCTCTGGGAAGTTCCTTTGCTGGCGGTTATCAGTGAAATGGTACATCGCTATCGCTCACCGCAGGCCGACGTTGCGCAAGCCCTCGACACGCTGGAAAGCAAATTAGTCGACTTCTCGGCGTTAAC
The DNA here is from genome assembly GCF_001712525.1 of Shigella sp. FC1661. Taxonomy (NCBI): domain Bacteria; kingdom Pseudomonadati; phylum Pseudomonadota; class Gammaproteobacteria; order Enterobacterales; family Enterobacteriaceae; genus Shigella; species Shigella sp. FC1661. Next base: position 9,152 of record NZ_MDGW01000133.1, on the reverse strand, counting down.
CGCCGGTCTTGATATGTCGCGCTTCCATCTGATGGATTTTGGCACCCGTCGCCGTTTTTCTCGCGAAGTACAAGAAACCATCGTTAAGCGTCTGCAACAGGAATCCTGGTTCGTGGGCACCAGCAACTACGATCTGGCGCGTCGGCTTTCCCTCACGCCGATGGGAACACAGGCGCACGAATGGTTCCAGGCACATCAGCAAATCAGCCCGGACCTAGCCAACAGCCAGCGAGCTGCACTTGCTGCCTGGCTGGAAGAATATCCCGACCAACTTGGCATTGCATTAACCGACTGCATCACTATGGATGCTTTCCTGCGTGATTTCGGTGTCGAGTTCGCCAGTCGGTATCAGGGCCTGCGTCATGACTCTGGCGACCCGGTTGAATGGGGTGAAAAAGCCATTGCACATTATAAAAAGCTGGGAATTGATCCACAGAGTAAAACGCTGGTTTTCTCTGACAATCTGGATTTACGCAAAGCGGTTGAGCTATACCGCCACTTCTCTTCCCGCGTGCAATTAAGTTTTGGTATTGGGACTCGCCTGACCTGCGATATCCCCCAGGTAAAACCCCTGAATATTGTGATTAAGTTGGTAGAGTGTAACGGTAAACCGGTGGCGAAACTTTCTGACAGCCCTGGCAAAACTATCTGCCATGATAAAGCGTTTGTTCGGGCGCTGCGCAAAGCGTTCGACCTTCCGCATATTAAAAAAGCCAGTTAATATCATCAGGGAGCTAATCGGCTCCCTTTTTTTACCTTTAATTCCGAAATCTTGCGCTGCATTTGCGAATTCTGCTTGTCTGATTGCAGATGCCAGGTAACATAGGTATCCCCCCATTTACGGGTGGACAAGTGTTTATTTTTTCCGACTATTAACAGAGAGAATATTATGAGCGTTGTGCCTGTAGCCGACGTACTCCAGGGCCGCGTAGCCGTTGACAGCGAAGTCACCGTACGCGGATGGGTACGTACCCGCCGAGATTCAAAAGCTGGCATCTCCTTCCTCGCCGTTTATGACGGTTCCTGCTTTGATCCTGTACAGGCTGTCATCAATAATTCTCTGCCCAATTACAATGAAGACGTCCTGCGTCTGACCACCGGCTGCTCGGTCATTGTGACGGGTAAAGTCGTGGCGTCGCCGGGCCAGGGGCAACAATTTGAAATTCAGGCCAGCAAAGTTGAAGTTGCTGGTTGGGTTGAAGATCCAGACACTTACCCGATGGCGGCAAAACGCCACAGCATTGAGTATCTGCGTGAAGTCGCTCACCTGCGTCCGCGCACAAACCTGATTGGTGCCGTCGCGCGCGTTCGCCATACGCTGGCGCAGGCGCTGCATCGCTTCTTTAACGAGCAGGGATTCTTCTGGGTTTCAACGCCACTGATTACCGCATCTGATACCGAAGGTGCAGGCGAAATGTTCCGCGTTTCTACGCTGGATCTGGAAAACCTGCCGCGTAACGATCAGGGCAAAGTGGATTTCGACAAAGACTTCTTTGGTAAAGAGTCTTTCCTGACCGTATCTGGCCAGTTGAACGGCGAAACCTACGCTTGCGCATTATCCAAAATTTATACCTTCGGCCCGACTTTCCGTGCTGAAAACTCCAACACCAGCCGTCACCTGGCGGAATTCTGGATGCTGGAGCCGGAAGTGGCGTTTGCTAACCTGAACGATATCGCGGGTCTGGCTGAAGCCATGCTGAAATATGTCTTCAAAGCGGTTCTCGAAGAACGCGCAGACGACATGAAATTCTTCGCTGAACGCGTAGATAAAGATGCCGTTTCACGTCTGGAACGCTTCATTGAGGCCGATTTCGCGCAGGTGGATTACACCGACGCAGTGACCATTCTCGAAAACTGCGGCAGGAAGTTTGAAAACCCGGTTTACTGGGGCGTCGATCTCTCTTCTGAGCATGAGCGTTATCTGGCGGAAGAACACTTTAAAGCACCGGTAGTGGTTAAAAACTATCCGAAAGATATTAAAGCGTTCTATATGCGCCTCAACGAAGACGGTAAAACCGTTGCGGCTATGGACGTTCTGGCTCCGGGCATCGGTGAGATCATTGGTGGCTCCCAGCGTGAAGAACGTCTGGACGTTCTGGACGAGCGTATGCTGGAAATGGGCCTGAATAAAGAAGATTACTGGTGGTATCGCGATCTGCGTCGCTACGGTACTGTTCCGCATTCAGGTTTCGGTCTTGGTTTTGAACGCCTGATTGCTTACGTAACTGGCGTGCAAAACGTGCGTGATGTGATTCCGTTCCCACGTACTCCGCGCAACGCCAGCTTCTGATTTTCTTCCTCAAAGAGCCAGCGCCTGCTGGCTCTTTTTTATCCTTTCTGTCAAGTTATCTGTTTGTTAAGTCAAGCAATCTATTTGCAACCCCGCCATAACGATCATCCTGTTACGGAATATTACATTGCAACATTTACGCACAAAAAATAACCCGCATTCTTATTGCGGATTAGTTTTTTCTTAGCTGATAGCACAATTTTCATACTATTTTTTGGCATTCTGGATGTCTGAAAGAGGATTTTGTGCCAGGTCGATAAAGTTTCCATCAGAAACAAAATTTCCGCTTAGTTAATTTAAATATAAGTAAATCATATAAATAGATAAAAATTGCTGTAAATATCATCACGTTTCTATGGAAATATGACGGTGTTCACAAAGTTCCTTAATTTTTACTTTTGATTACATATTTTTCTTTTTGAAACTAAATCTTTATCTTTGCAGCACTTTCACGGTAGCGAAACGTTAGTTTGAATGGAAAGATGCCTGCAGACACATAAAGACACCAAACTCTCATCAATAGTTCCGTAAATTTTTATTGACAGAACTTATTGACGGCAGTGGCAGGTGTCATAAAAAAAACCATGAGGGTAATAAATAATGATGAAGCGCAATATTCTGGCAGTGATCGTCCCTGCTCTGTTAGTAGCAGGTACTGCAAACGCTGCAGAAATCTATAACAAAGATGGCAACAAAGTAGATCTGTACGGTAAAGCTGTTGGTCTGCATTATTTTTCCAAGGGTAACGGTGAAAACAGTTACGGTGGCAATGGCGACATGACCTATGCCCGTCTTGGTTTTAAAGGGGAAACTCAAATCAATTCCGATCTGACCGGTTATGGTCAGTGGGAATATAACTTCCAAGGTAACAACTCTGAAGGCGCTGACGCTCAAACTGGTAACAAAACGCGTCTGGCATTCGCGGGTCTTAAATACGCTGACGTTGGTTCTTTCGATTACGGCCGTAACTACGGTGTGGTTTATGATGCACTGGGTTACACCGATATGCTGCCAGAATTTGGTGGTGATACTGCATACAGCGATGACTTCTTCGTTGGTCGTGTTGGCGGCGTTGCTACCTATCGTAACTCCAACTTCTTTGGTCTGGTTGATGGCCTGAACTTCGCTGTTCAGTACCTGGGTAAAAACGAGCGTGACACTGCACGCCGTTCTAACGGCGACGGTGTTGGCGGTTCTATCAGCTACGAATACGAAGGCTTTGGTATCGTTGGTGCTTATGGTGCAGCTGACCGTACCAACCTGCAAGAAGCTCAACCTCTTGGCAACGGTAAAAAAGCTGAACAGTGGGCTACTGGTCTGAAGTACGACGCGAACAACATCTACCTGGCAGCGAACTACGGTGAAACCCGTAACGCTACGCCGATCACTAATAAATTTACAAACACCAGCGGCTTCGCCAACAAAACGCAAGACGTTCTGTTAGTTGCACAATACCAGTTCGATTTCGGTCTGCGTCCGTCCATCGCTTACACCAAATCTAAAGCGAAAGACGTAGAAGGTATCGGTGATGTTGATCTGGTGAACTACTTTGAAGTGGGCGCAACCTACTACTTCAACAAAAACATGTCCACCTATGTTGACTACATCATCAACCAGATCGATTCTGACAACAAACTGGGCGTAGGTTCAGACGACACCGTTGCTGTGGGTATCGTTTACCAGTTCTAATAGCACACCTCTTTGTTAAATGCCGAAAAAACAGGACTTTGGTCCTGTTTTTTTATACCTTCCAGAGCAATCTCACGTCTTGCAAAAACAGCCTGCGTTTTCATCAGTAATAGTTGGAATTTTGTAAATCTCCCGTTACCCTGATAGCGGACTTCCCTTCTGTAACCATAATGGAACCTCGTCATGTTTGAGAACATTACCGCCGCTCCTGCCGACCCGATTCTGGGCCTGGCCGATCTGTTTCGTGCCGATGAACGTCCCGGCAAAATTAACCTCGGGATTGGTGTCTATAAAGATGAGACGGGCAAAACCCCGGTACTGACCAGCGTGAAAAAGGCTGAACAGTATCTGCTCGAAAATGAAACCACCAAAAATTACCTCGGCATTGACGGCATCCCTGAATTTGGTCGCTGCACTCAGGAACTGCTGTTTGGTAAAGGTAGCGCCCTGATCAATGACAAACGTGCTCGCACGGCACAGACTCCGGGGGGCACTGGCGCACTACGCGTAGCTGCCGATTTCCTGGCAAAAAATACCAGCGTTAAGCGAGTGTGGGTGAGCAACCCAAGCTGGCCGAACCATAAGAGCGTCTTTAACTCTGCAGGTCTGGAAGTTCGTGAATACGCTTATTATGATGCGGAAAATCACACTCTTGACTTCGATGCACTGATTAACAGCCTGAATGAAGCTCAGGCTGGCGACGTAGTGCTGTTCCATGGCTGCTGCCATAACCCAACCGGTATCGACCCTACACTGGAACAATGGCAGACACTGGCACAACTCTCCGTTGAGAAAGGCTGGTTACCGCTGTTTGACTTCGCTTACCAGGGTTTTGCCCGTGGTCTGGAAGAAGATGCTGAAGGACTGCGCGCTTTCGCGGCTATGCATAAAGAGCTGATTGTTGCCAGTTCCTACTCTAAAAACTTTGGCCTGTACAACGAGCGTGTTGGCGCTTGTACTCTGGTTGCTGCCGACAGTGAAACCGTTGATCGCGCATTCAGCCAAATGAAAGCGGCGATTCGCGCTAACTACTCTAACCCACCAGCACACGGCGCTTCTGTTGTTGCCACCATCCTGAGCAACGATGCGTTACGTGCGATTTGGGAACAAGAGCTGACTGATATGCGCCAGCGTATTCAGCGTATGCGTCAGTTGTTCGTCAATACGCTGCAGGAAAAAGGCGCAAACCGCGACTTCAGCTTTATCATCAAACAGAACGGCATGTTCTCCTTCAGTGGCCTGACAAAAGAACAAGTGCTGCGTCTGCGCGAAGAGTTTGGCGTATATGCGGTTGCTTCTGGTCGCGTAAATGTGGCCGGGATGACACCAGATAACATGGCTCCGCTGTGCGAAGCGATTGTGGCAGTGCTGTAAGCATTAAAAACAATGAAGCCCGCTGAAAAGCGGGCTGAGACTGATGACAAACGCAACATTGCCTGATGCGCTACGCTTATCAGGCCTACGCGTCCCCTGCAATATTTTGAATTTGCACGATTTTGTAGGCCGGATAAGGCGCTCGTGCCGCATCCGGCATAAACAAAGCGCACTTTGCCAGAAATCCAGGCCCGCATTAAAAGCGGGCTTTTTATGTGCCTTACCAGACGGGCATTTCGTCTTGCAGGAAGGGATTATGCAGGCGTTCATAACCAAGTGTGGATAATGGTCCGTGACCCGGAATAAATGTCACGTCATCCCCCAGTGGCAGCAATTTATCTTTGATTGAAGAAATCAGTTGATTATGATCGCCACGCGGGAAGTCACTGCGCCCTACTCCGCCTTTGAAAATAACATCGCCAGAAATCAGCAGCTTTGCCCGATCATCAAAAAACACGACATGACCCGGCGTATGCCCAGGGCAATGTAACACCTGTAAAGTCACATTTCCTATGCTGATGGTATCGCCTTCGTTCAGCCAACGATCTGGCGTCAGCGGCTGGCACTCTTCCAGACCAAACATACGACTTTGCACAGGCAAGCCTTGCAGCCAGAACTCATCTTCTTTTTCCGGGCCAAAAACCGGCACGCCGTAATGTTGCGCCAGTTCCGCCGCTGCGCCAACGTGGTCCAGATGACCATGCGTCAGCAGGATCTGCATCAGTGTCAGGCCGCTGTCATCAACTTCCTGTTTGATTTTTTCCGCATCGCCGCCAGGATCGACCAGTGCGGCCAGACGGGTTTGTTCACACCAGATTAATGAACAGTTCTGGGAGAATGCGGTGACCGGAATAATACGATAGTTCATACTGCCCCTGTTTCGTTAAGCGATTGCTACCAGTGCCGTGCTGGCCCGGTATCAATATGCACAAAGTTACTACGTGGGTAATATCCTACACCACCTGCGCGCATAGATAACGCGGCTTTGCGAATATTGCTTAACGCGATACCTTCAATATGGAAATCCATCGCCTGGCCTTTAGTGTGATAGCTTTTCTTCGCTACTCCACGGCTGCGGGCGCGTAGTTCATTGTTGGTATCAATGGAACGATAACCGGAAATGAGTTGCACCGGTTTGCGCGTGCCTAACAACCCTTGCAGGCGATACAACTGGTCGAATAATCCTGGGTCGATGGACTTTATTTTGTTCGCGCGGTAATCGCGGAAAAAATGGTTAAGTTTTGCCAATTCTTCCTGAATATAGCCTCTGCCATCGAAAAACTCCGCTTTGATTGACTCTCCGGTATGAAGATTATTGAGTGTCAAAATGCGCGGGCGTGGGGTAGAGAGTGTTGCAAACGCAGGGGTTGGCAGGATGGCGGCACCGAGTGCAACGCCACCAAGCGCCAGCAATTTGCGGCGATTAGCGTCGAATTTGTCCATGATAATCAAGTCTACAGGTCAATGTTATCGTTTATATGCACTTCTGGCGCACAAGAGGCACCTTAACCGCCCGTAAAGCAGACGTCAAGATGACTCAACCCCAGCAGTGACGGGGGCTGCAGAGAATCGCCCCCAATCATGCTAATTATTACGACAACTGATTTCCCCGAACTACTTCATTTACCTGATTAATTGTTCCGCTTTCGATACGATTTGCGAGCTGGATCGCGCAGGCAGATCATAATTGTAAATATCTGTACGATACTGGGTACGACCATCTGCACCAACAAAGGCCGTCAGGTAGTAGAGATTCACCGGAATCGACTGCCGAATATTGACGTAACGTGTATCACCCTGCTTCAGCGCATCAGAAATACGTTTGTCATTCCAGCCTGCATCCTGCAACAGCATATTCGCCAGATCGGAAGCTTTATTCACTCGTACACAGCCTGAGCTCAATGCGCGTGTATCACGCTTGAACAGATTGTGGTTCGGCGTGTCATGCAAATAAATGGCCTCTGAACTCGGCATATTGAATTTATAGCGCCCCAGCGAGTTCCGTGGGCCTGGAGCCTGCTGGAAGCGGAACGGTAAATTCGAGGCCGTGATTGTAGACCAGTCAACCTGCCATGGGTCAATCGCTTCTCTGCTGTTCCAGCCACGCATCACCGTATAGCCATGGCTTTCGAGATATCCCGGATCGTTGCGCACTTTTGGCAGAATATCTTTGCGTGCCAGAGTTGGAGGTACGTTCCACGGCGGGTTTACCACTACGTTGTTAAGGGCACTGCTCATCATCGGCGTTTTGCGATCGGGGCGACCGACAATGACTCGCGAATCCAGCACCTGATTGCCGTTCTGATAGTAGACCAGCGAATAGGCCGGAATGTTAACCATGATCCCGGTAGAAAGCTCTGTTGGCAGCAAGCGCAATCGCTGGATGTTGAGAGCCAACACGCCAGCACGCTGGGCGGGCGTTACGTTTAACCAGTCACGTGTTGCCGGGCCAATAGCACCATCTGCCCCCAATCCTTGCCATGCCTGAAAACGTTTAACGGCTTCCACCAGTTCATTATCGTAGGCGGCGCGAACGGCAGGCGCAGGTTTACTACGAGACGTCGTTTGCTTGTCCATCGGCTTAGTTTCTGCTGTTTCAACAGTAACAGCGGATGGGCTGACTACCGCGTCAGTTGGCGTGTCATCGCCAGGTAGAGTAATTTTCGGCCCCCCGTCCAACATGCCTGTGCGTTGCAATATTTCGCGCAACGCCGGTACGTCGTTACTCCACTGCCCTAGGCGCAACGTTGCTTTGCCGGTCAGTTGGGGCCACGGTTTGGTGTCACTGAGTAAGGCCAGTAACGATTCATGCATCGCCGCATATTGCGGATGCTGCGGTGCCAGTCCTGCAACAAACGTAGGCAATTGACCTTTATCCAGCGCCAGCTGCCATTGGTTAATCACCGAGAGCGGCGGCGTTGCAAGTGCATAAGGTTTACTGCTATATAGCCAGCGAGTGCCTTTGACCGGAATATTTGCAATGAAATGGAGATAGCCCATCATCGCATCAGAGAGCACTACGTCGCGTGCCATCCCGTTAACACCAGGATCGGTCAGTAACTCTACCCATTTATTAAACTGCGGCTGGAAACCGGCAATCGCCACCTCTGCCAGCTGTTGCTGGAAGGCTTTAACAGCATCACGGTTTTCCCACATGGGTTGCATATCGCGTGCGGCATACAACAGTTGAAGCTGGTTAAGATAAACCGGCTTGTAACCTGCGGGTAATTGAGATTCGATTTGCGTGCGGGCTTTTTCTGCCGCACCTTCAGGCAATGGCTGGATCCCCGCCATTATTGCCGTGGCTTGCGCCTGCGGCAGTGCCTCGCCCTGTTCACTGACAGCCACCGGGCTGTCGCCAGGGATTACTTCAGGCTCATCGGCCTGCGCATTGAACAGTGGAGCGAATGTTACGGCCAGGCACAAACTGATTGCCGACAGCCGACGACCACACATCATATTAAGCAACATCCCTTGCCCCCTGTTTTTATCATACTCTGAATAGCCAGGCTGTTATTTTACGACTTGCCTGTACAACGCCAATACTCACGAAAGTATGACGAGCAAGCCTGTTACTCATCAGGCTTATCTTCAGTATATAAACGCCGATACGTTTTTACATAACCTAATGTAAAGAAGTTTAAAGAAAAGCGCGCCGTTATGTGTAATGCCGATCAGTTAAGGATCAGTTGACCGATCCAGTGGCTGTGTAAGAATCCGGAAACGCTCACTTGTTTCCGGATTTTTTTATGCACATTGGACAGGCTCTTGATCTGGTATCCCGTTACGATTCTCTGCG
>NZ_MDGW01000121.1:0-6844 GCF_001712525.1 Shigella sp. FC1661 | reverse complement strand
GCAGAAGCAGAAAAAGCTTATTATGCTTCCATCGGAAACGATGATCTGGCAGCCTGAGTTCACAGATAAAATACTCTCCAGGAAACCCGGGGCGGTTCAGTTGCTGAACTGCTGGAACCGCTGTATGACATCCTGCGCCAGTATGTGCTGATGCCCGGTAAAGTCCATACCGATGATATCCCCGTTCCGGTCCTGGAGCCGGGCAGCGGTAAAACAAGGACTGCCCGGCTGTGGGTCTACGTTCGTGATGACCGTAACGCCGGTTCGGAAATTGCAGCATAAGTTATCCATGCTCTGAGGTGGGTGGAGGTGGGCCCTCCGGTCAGGGTTTACAGGAGCACTGACCAAACGACCCGGTGCTGCTTCATTCTAAGGAATGAGGTGGTGAGCGACTCGGGAAAAGGCAGAGATCTACTGTCACGTGGGGTTCGGGAAGCTGAACGAAAGTAAACTGTCCGATGAAACATCGAAATCTTAGATGATGTCAAAATGGGGCCGTACAGCCGTCCCCTGATAAGCGCAGAAGACACCTGCTTACTGACTGCGCGGCATCCGGTGTGAAGGCAGCAGGATCCCGGGCCAGACCATCTCAGGGAACGTGAGAACCTGTTTCCGGCACGTATCGGGAAACAGGGGCGGCCCCATTCGTAGTAGTGATGAAAGATCTGTAATGGGTCTGGAGCGAAGGGATGGGGATCACATTCATTGCAGAAGACACAACCCAAAAGGGGATGACGTAACTGATGCAACGAAAATCATTTGAAATACCAAAAGCACTGGTCTGGGCATCATATCTGGATGTGCGTCGCAACAAGGGAGCCCCCCGGATGCGACGGGCAGACTTTGAAAATGTTCGACCAGCAACGTGATGGCAATCTATACAAGATCTGGAACCGGCTATGTTCGGGAACATGGTTTCCGCCACCAGTGCTGGAAAAACGGATCCCGAAGTCGAATGGCAAGGAACGCATTCTGGGGATCCCAACAGTATCCGATCGAATTGCTCAGGGAGCGATAAAACTTTTCATGGAAGAAAAGCTTGACTCGATTTTCCATGCTGATTCATATGGTTACCGACCAGGCAAATCAGCTCATGACGCTCTGAAACAATGTGCCATCCGGTGCTGGCGTTATAGCTGGATACTGGAAGTGGACATCAGTGCGTTTTTCGACCATGTGAAACATGATCTGGTGCTCAAAGCTCTGGAACACCACGGGATGCCTAAATGGGTCATCCTGTACTGTCGACGCTGGATGGAAGCGCCAATGCAGAGTTGTGAAAATGGAGAATTAATAACCCGAACACGAGGCACTCCGCAGGGCGGGGTCATTAGTCCGCTACTTGCTAACTTGTTCCTTCACTATGCATTTGATTTGTGGATGGAAAGAGAATATCGGGGGGTACCGTTTGAGAGGTACGCTGACGATATTGTAGTACATTGTTCACGAATGAGTGATGCAACAAGGCTAAAGAACAGGTTATCGGAGCGCTTCTCGGAAGTCGGGCTGGTCCTGAATGCAGGGAAAACGAATATCGCCTACATTGACACGTTTAAAAGGAGAAACGTCGCAACGAGTTTCACCTTTCTCGGATATGACTTCAAAGTGCGTACGCTGAAGAATTTCAAAGGCGAACGGTACCGAAAATGCATGCCGGGTGCGTCAAATGCAGCAATGCGCAAAATAACAGAAACAATCAAGAAGTGGCGTATACATCGCTCAACAGCTGAGAGTTTGCTGGATTTTGCGAGGCGCTACAATGCGATAGTGAGAGGCTGGATCGAGTACTACGGAAAGTTCTGGTCCAGAAATTTCAACTATCGACTGTGGAGTGCAATGCAGTCACGTCTGCTCAAGTGGATGCAGTCTAAATACAGACTTTCGAACCGGAAGGCTCAGCGAAAGCTGACGCTGGTAAGGAAGGAGTATCCGAAGCTATTTGTTCACTGGTATTTACTACGTGCATCAAATGAGTGATCAAGAGCCGTATGACGCGAGAGTGTCACGTACGGTTCCGTGAGCAGCCGGGGAGTGAAATTCTCTCCGGCTGACTCGACTCGCGGGTTCCGACAGCGATGACGAACATGCGGCGGTGTTGTACTCGCTGATCGGCACATGCCGTCTGAACAATGTGGAACCAGAAAAATGGCTGCGTTACGTCATTGAGCATATCCAGGACTGGCCGGCAAATCGGGTACGTGATCTGTTGCCCTGGAAAGTTGATCTGAGCTCTCAGTAAATATCAATACGGTTCTGACGAGCCGCTTACTTTTGGCGTAATTCTGCTGCGCCTTTACTGAACACAATGCCGTATTCAGCAAGAAGTCCACGAATGTGATTTATCAGTTGTGTCCTTTCCATTGAAACCAACCGACGCATATTCAAAAAAGTCTGGACGTCCTGTTGCTCCAGAGTTTTTATTGGTACGGGTCGTATAGTTCCATGTTGGCAGGCCTCAGCTATTGCCTGTGCGTCGTTATAATCATTTTTCTGGCACCGCTGATAAGCTTTAACATGTTGTGCCGGAAGCAATATTACATCATGGTCGAGTTTCCTGATTTCCCGGGCCCAGTAATGAGATGCCCCGCCAGCCTCCATCGCAACAGTCATTTTAGGCTGTTGCACCAGCCAGTTAAGCAGTTGATTGCGAGAAAGTTTGGTCTTTCCTGCGGGTTTGCCATGAGCATTGATACTGAAAAGATAAAAGTTCGTTTTAGCCAGATCAATGCCGGTGATTTTCTGTTCAGACATGGTATTCCGCTTACTTTTGTGGTTAAAGTTTATCCATCATGGCGCAATTGAAGGCTGCCGTGAAAGAGGGGGAAGACTATCTCATCGGTTACTGTTAAACGGCTAAGAGAAACTATCTTTTTCAAGCAAAGAAGATACGGTGAAACAGGCGATTTCACCGTGAAATACTGTTCAAAAAAAACGCTAATAAAAGCAAAATTTCTTTTAAAACAGCCAATTAAAAACTGGTGAGTTGCTGGCGAAAAACTTGAATTTTCACAGCGAATTCAGATTATCTTTTAGTACAAGAGCAATCATACGATCTAACTTATCCTGAACTTCCAACGGTAATCTGCCGAATTCATATGAGAACGTACGTCCCTTTACTCGTTTTCGAGCAAATTTATCTTTACTATCAAATTTCCATAACAAAGTTACAACCGCTTTATCCTTTACTCCTGAATCAAGCAATGAAGACATTTCCTTGGTTATAAGCCGCATAATACTGTTTTTAACCTCGTCTTCAGAAAGATTGTCATCAGCAGTAATAAGCTCAATACTCGGCGAGATATTCTTCACAACTTCATCAATAGATATATCACCCAGCCTCAGTCGTTCACTTAATTCAGCCAGTTGCCTGTAATCGGCGTATGTCAGCTCAGACTGAACAGGAAAAAGAGACACAAAATCTTTAGGTACGGACGCTGCTTGGAGGGCACGAGTCACCTTAGCTGCCGACAATCCCTCTCTTTCCGCAATTTGCTTCTGGTTCATACCGGCCTCTTTGAGACGTACTAAACGCAACCCAATTTCACGAATATTATGTTCAAGTGACGTCTGCAAATCTTTCGCCAGATGCTGAGCTTCAGAAACAGTAAGCTCATCATCCGTTACAAGTACACGTAATCCAACCTTGCATAGCAAAGCTGCTGCCCGACGACGGGAACCATCCAAAATCTCAATAAGATCGCCAGTCCGAATCCCAATACATGGATAGAATTGTTGTAAACGTATAGTTCTGGTGATGTCTTTTAGTGAGTCCGGCGTCAGGGCTGTCTGTTCGCGGCCATTCACCTCTTCAACCACAAAAGTTTGAGTGTCCACTTTGTCATGATCAACCTTGATCTCAGTAAATTTTGCCTTTCGGCCAGTATTGAGGGTAAATACATGAACTGGAGCCGATATTTCTTCAGTATTATTCAGGATATTTGTATTCAGCGTACGGCCAATAGTCGGTCGGTGCTTTCTGTTTTCCATCAGTAGTTGGCCCTTATAAATTCAATACGATCAAAAACTGCTTTAGCGAAATCTTCTGCTGCCATACGTGCATTTTTCAAAGCTTCACCACTGCCAACATAAGTAACAGGATTCGCAGATATCACGGTATCAAACGACTCGCCGCTTCTCTCAAAACCATCAAGACGTGGCATTGAAACATCAAGCATGTCACCACCGAAAATCTCTTTTGTCAGGCTATGGCAGTATTTATGATCTGACTTATTCGCCAGTTTCGACATGAAGCCAATATTTGCCTGCAAACGGCATGAACATCCATCCTGTTCAATAATCTGTACAAGTTCAGGTAAACGAGCCAAATATTTAAGCGTGGAATGGAAATCAACTTGTGCTGGCGGCACCGGTGTAAACATGATATCTGCGGCAGCAATGGCATTTTTCAAAAATGCGTCCAGATGCGGGCCTGTATCAATAAGGATGAAGTCGAAATCATGCTTCAGCTTATCAATAATATTCTCACGCAATATCGCGTGTTTGTTTTGTCCTAATAGATGCTCCTCGCACAGAGTATCCCAGTTTGATGCAATAAAGGCGTCGTCAATAGAAGCCGGCATAACATAAACGCCAGGGATAACTGACGGAACGATAAAATCTTCCAGTAATTCCTCACGACTCACGTTCTGCAACATAGCCTGCGGTGCGGTTGTATCAACCAGCCCCACCGCATGCAAGTAGTTCAGAAACATAGTGGCTGATGACTGGGGATCTAAATCAAGGAGCAGAATACGTAAATCTTCTGACAGCAGGTGAGGATGAGCACGCAGGGCGTGAGCTACGGAAACACTACTCACGGTTTTAGACACACCGCCTTTTAGACTACCGATGAATATGGAATATGCCTCACTATAACGATCGCGATATTTAGGAATGCCACGATGTGCATAGATATCGATAATGTTCTGGATGGTTAATGCATATTTTGTCGCGGTTCCTGCTGGGCGTTTTTCAAACTGATAGCCCTGAGCCTCCATCTCACCGACTGCACCATCCACGCTTGCGCGCGTTAATTTTGGAAGCTTAGCTACAGCAGACTTTGAATAGACTTGATAAAAAACATCAGCCTGAAACTCCTGCTTTTGCTCCTGAATCTGTTTTGTTAGGGCGAGCAACATTTTATCTGCACGCTGCGCAACCTTACTTAACTGCTCAAAACTAGTCATTCCCCCTCCGTGCTATGTAGGATTTTAACTTATTACAAAAAAAACTGCATTAGCAGGGTAATGCATGCAAGTGCATATTGTACATGCTTATATTAAAAATGCGCGCATTGCTGATTTATTAATCATCGGAATGAATATTACTGTAAGATAGTATGCCTTTCCGGGAGAAAGACGCTGATTTCCCCCGAATAATCCAGTTCACAACCACACTCCGGACAACAGCTTTCTTCAGGCTCCAGATGGTATATTTCGCGGGAAACATGTTCCGGTAACGGACGGCGATGACGTGACTGTCGCAACAGGCGGGGGTAGTGCTTCCAATCAGTAGAACATGTGCTTTTCAATGAAGGAGCCGATGACTTTTTCGTGGATTTCCACGGAACGCGAGAAGCAGATTGTTTTACGTGCCAGCCGCTTGATGCGGGTGCGGAGGGTCCGGTTGTTACGTTCAATACGTTGCGTGAAGATTTTGCCGGTCAGGTGTTTCTCCTTCGGCACTTCTCTGGCGTAGCTGCCCCAGTCATCGCGGTCACCATGCCGATACAGAACGGAGTCAACAGGGCTAACAGTTCCCGACAGGTCTCATCATTCCGTGGCCCGAAAGTGTAAGCCAACACACCGCCAGTTTTAGTGTTGTACGCATACCAGAGCCAGTGTTGTGTCAACGACGGATGAAAAGTGATCCACTTATATCTCCACCAACGGCCCAATATTGATCCACCGTTTTACTCAGGATTAGCTTCTGCTATAACCCCGGCCTTTCGTTTCTGTCTGAGTCGATAGCTTTCTCCTTTGATTTGAACGACATGTGAGTGGTGTAAGATACGGCCCAGCATCGCTGAGGTCAGTGCTGCATCACCGGCGAACGTTTGATCCCACTGCCCGAACGGTAGATTGGATGTCAGGATCATTGCGCTCTTTTCATAACGTTTAGCGATGACCTGGAAGAACAGTTTTGCTTCTTTCTGACTGAACGGCAGATAGCCTATTTCATCAATGATGAGCAGGCGGGGGGCCATTACTCCACGCTGAAGCGTCGTTTTATAACGGCCCTGACGTTGTGCCGTAGATAACTGAAGTAACAGATCTGCTGCTGTTGTGAAGCGAACTTGGATACCTGCACGGACTGCTTCATAGCCCATCGCTATTGCCAGATGGGTTTTCCCCACACCTGATGGCCCCAGTAATACGATATTTTCATTACGTTCTATGAGGCTGAGTGAGCGTAACGACTGGAGTTGCTTCTGCGGTGCTCCGGTGGCGAATGTGAAGTCATACTCTTCGAACATTTTCACCGCCGGGAAGGCTGCCATTCGGGTATACATCGCCTGTTTACGTTGATGACGTGCCAGTTTTTCTTCATGAAGCAGATGCTCCAGGAAGTCCATATAACTCCATTCCTGGTCTACTGCCTGTTGTGACAGCGCAGGCGCTGCGCTTATAAGGCTTTCCAGTTGCAACTGCCCGGCGAGCGCCATCAGTCGTTGATGTTGCAGTTCCATCATCACGCCACTCCTCTGCAGAATGAGTCGTAGATGGAGAGTGGATGATGCTGGGGGGGGGTTGTCGAAGCTCACCAGATTTTCACCAGGATGCACGTCATACTCTTTTTTCTCCGGAGGCAGTGCCAGCATGGACTGCTGCTCTTCGAGCCAGCG